>JBEBDP010000061.1:0-22326 GCA_041156925.1 Bacteroidota bacterium
CATTGATGATGCCAGGCGTTTTACTCGCCATTACTTTAAGGTTCAAGTAATGGGTGGTAACAATACCGAATGCATGGCGCTTAATCAATTGCTCTAGAAAAACTTCAGCAAACGCACCACCGAGATTAGGATCACTACCACTTCCCAACTCATCAATAAAGAACAATGTTCTTCCATTGGCATCTTCCATGAAATGTTTCATGTTCTTAAGATGTGAGCTATAAGTACTCAATTCAAATTCGATACTTTGGGTATCTCCAATATGGATCATGAGCTGTTTGTAAATACCAAAACTTGATTCTGGATGCGCAGGTACGAGAAGACCGGACTGCACCATCATTTGTAATAACCCAGTAGTTTTTAAACATACTGTTTTACCACCAGCATTTGGGCCAGATATCAATAAAATCCTATTTCTCTCATCTAAAACAAGATCAAGCGGAATTACTGGTTTATTTAGTTTCTTGTTATAAAGTAATAACAAGGGGTGATAAGCTTTAACCAGTTTAATACCAGAGCTATCTACTACTTGAGGAAGATGAGCATCCATCTGCAACGCCAATTTAGCCTTGGCTCTTATGAAGTCAAATTCTCCCAATACTTCCATGTATTGTTTCAACAAGGGACTTTGAACGGATAGTCGAGCTGTTAATTCTTTTAGAATACGATACTCTTCATCACGTTCATCATTTTCTAAAGAAAAGATTTCATTGTTGATTTCAATAGTCTCCTCAGGCTCTATGAAAGATGTTCTTCTTGTATCACTCTCCCCATGCAAAATCCCTTTCACTATACGCTTGTGCTCAGCATACACAGCCAATACCCTTCTACCATTCAAAAATGATTCTTCAATATCAGCCGTATAGCCTGCTTTTTGCATTTTATTGAGAATCTTCTCAAACGATCGACGTTGTTCATTTCTTTTTCTATACAAAGCCATTCTAATTCTGGCTAAATCATCAGAAGCAGTATCTACTACTCTAGCATCATCTCCTATTACACGATTAATCTCTTCAGTAATTGATTTCTCAAAACGAGTAACCTTGATTACATCAAAAAGTGAATTGAAGTTATACATCCGCTCATCATCAAACCACCTAAAAATTCCTTTTATGTTTTCAGCCAAATTGCGGAATAGGATAAAGACTTCACCTGTCAAAACTGCACCTGGTATGGATAATAATTTTAACTCCTTGGAGAGGTTAAATATTTGGTCGTGTTGAAATGTTTGACCCGATACAAGCAATTGTAAATATTGGTATGATTGCCTGAGCTCTTGATCAATGAATTGTTTCTTGGTATGAATTCTTAAGGTTTCCGCTTTTTGCTTTCCATAAGAAGTCCTGGTCAGCTCCACTAAAAGCGCCCTCACCTTGTCAAATTCTAATTGTATATATGCCGATTCAGGATATAACTTCATGTTAAACCAATGCTAAACTGAGCGCAAAAATAGTCCTAAAATTACTGGCAAACCCAATTAGATTTAACTTAGAGCAAGAATAAAAAGGTACAAATGAAGAAAACCATTCATCTGCTGATGGCCTCGCTGTTTTTTCTAACCGCCTGTGCCCAGCAAAAATCAAAAAAACAAATCCCTGTCACTCCACAAACTAAATCGAAATCAATGCATACTGAAATTATTACCCTTGGAAATGGATGCTTCTGGTGTACTGAAGCTATTTTTCAACAAGTAAATGGTGTGACCAAAGTTACGAGTGGGTATAGTGGTGGACATGTAGAAAATCCTACTTATGAAGAAGTATGCGAAAAAACTACAGGTCATGCTGAAGTTTTACAAGTAGAGTTTGATACTACACAAGTAACCATCGATGAAATATTAGAAATTTTCTGGCAGACACATGATCCCACCACCTTGAACCGTCAGGGTAATGACGTTGGACCACAATACAGAAGTGTTGTCTTTTACCACAACGACCACCAAAAAGAACGTGCAGAATATTACAAGAAAAAATTAGATGAAAGTGGTGCTTTCAATGATAAAATTGTAACTGCCATCGAACCTTTTAAAAACTTTTATGTGGCTGAAAATTACCACCAGGATTATTACAATAGAAATGGGAACCAACCTTATTGCTATTTTGTAATTCGTCCAAAACTTGAGAAGTTTGAAAAAGCTTTCAAAGATAAAATGAAGAAAAAAGATCAAGAATAATTCATATCTCATAACCATGACAAGATTCTTTCTTATTGTAATTGCTTTACTCATAGGTAGCAGCGTTAATGCACAATTACAAAGCCAGGCTAAATCATATACTCAACAAGATACCTTAAGAGGATCTTTGGGGGAAGGCAGGACATGGTGGGATGTACAACATTATGCAGTTTATGTTGAGCCCGATTATGAGAAAAAATCTATTCAGGGGAAGGTTGATATAACAGTCAAAGTTTTGGGCAGTGGGACTAAAATGCAAATAGATCTGCAGCAGCCCATGCAATTAGAAAAAGCTTATTGGGGCGATGAATCATTATCATTTACAAGAAATGGAAACGCCTATTTTATCGAATTCCCTAAAGCACCTGCAGTTGGTACAAAAGGAAAATTAGCGTTGAAATACAGCGGGCAAGTTCAAGTGGCAGTGAGACCACCTTGGGATGGCGGTTGGATATTCGCCAAAGATAAAATGGGACGTCCTTGGATGAGTGTTGCTTGTCAGGGTTTAGGTGCCAGCGTTTGGTTCCCATGTAAAGATCACCAAGGTGATGAACCAGAAATGGGCGCTACACTAAAAATCAGCGCATCAGATTCACTAGTGGCAGTCGGCAACGGAAGATTTAAATCTAAACAAGTTTTTGAACCAGGTAAAACTGTTTGGGAATGGGAAGTAAAAAACCCCATCAACAATTATAACATCATTCCATACATCGGTAAATATGTTTCATTTGAAGAAACATACGCAGGTGAAAAAGGAAAATTGGATTGCAATTATTGGGTGCTTGATTACAATGTAGAAAAGGCTAAATCTCAATTTAAGCAAGTAGCCCCTATGTTAAAGGCTTTCGAGCATTGGTTTGGCCCCTATCCTTTTTATGAAGATGGATTCAAATTGGTAGAGTCACCACATTTAGGCATGGAACACCAGAGTGCTGTTGCTTATGGCAATGGATACCAGAATGGTTATAGAGGTCGTGATTTATCCGGTTCTGGTTGGGGATTGAAATGGGATTTCATCATCATTCATGAAAGCGGACATGAATGGTTTGGCAACAACATCACTTCAAACGAAGTGGCTGACATGTGGGTACACGAAGGATTTACCAATTATTCTGAAACCATCTTCACTACCTATCATTATGGTAAAGAAGCTGGAGATGCCTATGTGCAGGGAACAAGAAAATTAATTGAGAACAAATCTCCCATTATAGGTAAATATGGCGTTAATGAAGAAGGTTCAGGCGATATGTATTACAAAGGAGGTAACCTTGTTCATTTTGTCCGCCAACTATTCAACGATGATGAAAAATTCAGAATGGCATTAAGAGAAATGAATCAGCGTTTCTACCATAAAATCACCACTTCTGCAGAAGTTGAAAAATTTTGGAGTGAGAAAGTAGGCAAAGATTTAACACCACTCTTTGACCAGTATTTAAGAGAAATACAAGTCCCTACTTTAGAATTCAAAAGAGATGGAAACAAACTAAAATACAGGTGGTCAGATTGTTTGTCTAATTTCAACGCACCTGTTAGAATTGAATTGAACAATCAAATCATGTGGATCAACCCTACAACATCTTGGAAAGAGTACAAATCGAAAAACAAAATAGAGTCGGTCAATATTGATAAAAACTTCTACGTAGGATTCACTGAATTGTTCTAATCAGTTGGATAGTTCTAGTCGGCCTGATTTCACATATCTCCTTTTCCAATAAGGTTCATCGAGACTACTGATCACTACTCCCATGGATGTGGAAGCATGTACAAATTTATTGTTGGCCATGTATAAACCTACATGTGAAATACCTCTTCCGGTGTTGAAGAAAACCAAATCACCTTCTTTCAACTCTTCTCTTTCAATTTCTCTGCAATAGGCCGCTTGTTCTCTTGAAGTTCGAGGTAGGTCAAGTCCATATGCATAATTGGTTAATCCCCTAACAAAATTAGAACAATCAATTCCAGACATTGTGCTTCCCCCAATTCGATATGGCACTGCCCACCATTGGTGAATATATTCAACCAATTTTTTGTTGGAGAGTTGTTCCACTTCTATATCCAACAAAATGGCGTAGCGAAAATAAGTTGGTGAGATATATTCAATGCTTTTGAAATCATCCATGAAAAGACTGCCTGTGGCACCCTGACTATCTTCAATCATTCCAATGGCTGGATCTATACTAGTAGACCTTCCTCTGTTATTTGGATTGATGGTAACCTGAACCTGATCAAAAAACACTTCATTACCCTGACCCCTTTGGGTATAGGTCATTTTTTTAAATAGAGAGCAGGATTGAACGAGCATAGCCAATAAAAGCACACTTGCGAGCCTTGAAAATATCTTGTATGTAGCTGGTTTTTGCATATCGGGACTGTGGAAAACCACTTCCTATATATTGTCGTTTATTTACGAAATTTGAATTTCCTACTTATGCCAAGGTTTTCACACTTACACGTTCATACACAATACTCTCTCCTTGACGGTGCTTCAAGCATCCCTGCGCTTTATAAAAAGGCCATGGATGATAATATGCCTGCTGTGGCCATTTCCGATCACGGCAACATGTTCGGTGTCTTTCAGTTTGTGGCCGAGGCCTACAAAAACAGGGTTGATCCGAACGACAAAAATAGTCCTTTGAAGGTAAAACCAATCGTTGGGTGTGAATTTTACATAACTGAGAACCGCCATAGGAAAACATTTTCCAAGGAAGAAAAAGACCCCAGGCACCATCAAATTTTACTAGCCAAGAATGAAATTGGCTATAAAAACCTTACCAAACTGACTTCTTTGGGGTATATCGAAGGGATGTACAGCAAGTATCCAAGAATCGACAAAGAACTCATCCATAAATACCATGAAGGGCTAATAGCCACTACCTGTTGCTTAGGTGCGATGGTTCCGCAGACCATCATGAGAAAAGGTGAAGCTGAAGGAGAGAATGAATTCAAATGGTGGCTCAATATTTTCCAAGAAGATTTCTATGTTGAGTTACAAAGACATGGAATGGAAGAACAGGAAAAGGTGAACAAAGTCCTGTTGAAATTCGCCAAAAAATACAACGTGAAAGTCATTGCATCAAACGACTCTCACTATGTTGACCAAAAAGATTTTAACGCACACGATATTTTACTCTGTATCAACACAGGAGAAAAAGTTTCAACTCCTGCTGCAAGAGAGTTCTCTGATGATGATGCAAGTTTTAAGAACAGAAGATTTGCATTCCCAAATGATCAATTCTTTTTCAAGACTACTGCAGAAATGACAGAGGCTTTTCATGATCTTCAGGAAGCCATCGACAACACCAATGAAATTGTAGACAAGGTTGAGGTATTGGATTTGAAGAAAGATATTCTACTACCCCATTTCCCTGTACCCAAGAATTTCAGCACTCAGGATGATTATCTAGAGCATCTCACCAGAGAAGGTGCAAAGAGAAGATATGAAACTATGACAGCGGAAATTGAGGAGCGCATTGCCTTCGAATTGTTCACCATCAAAACAATGGGATTTGCTGGTTACTTCCTAATTGTATCAGACTTTATTAAAGCAGGTCGTGACTTAGGTGTATTTATTGGTCCTGGTCGTGGTTCTGCCGCCGGAAGCGTGGTAGCCTATTGCATTGGTATTACCAATATCGACCCCATTAAATACAACCTCCTCTTTGAGCGTTTCTTGAATCCAGATAGGAAGTCGATGCCGGATATTGATACAGATTTTGATGATGAAGGAAGGCAGAAAGTGATCGACTATGTAGTGGATAAATACGGTAAGAACCAGGTTGCCCAAATCATTACCTATGGTACAATGGCAGCCAAAATGAGTATTAAGGATGTTGCCAGAACACTCGATTTACCCTTACCAGAATCCAATGCGCTGGCCAAATTGGTGCCGGAAAAACCAGGTATTTCGCTTAAACGTTTATTACACGCACCTTATAAAGGAGAAAAAAGTTTAGAGGAGAAAGAGAGTCTAAATGCAGATGATATCGAAAATGTCAAAAAACTCAGAGAAATCTATGAAGGGAACGACATTCGAAGTGAGGTATTACATGAGGCTGAAATTCTTGAAGGATCTGTCCGCAATACCGGTATACATGCTGCAGGTATCATCATTGCACCACAGGACTTGACCGACCTTCTTCCTGTCTGTATTGCAAAGGATTCACCGATGTGGGTAACACAAATCGAAGGAAGTGTGATTGAAGATGCTGGTGTTATTAAGATGGACTTCCTTGGTTTAAAAACATTAAACATCATCAAGACTTCACTTGAGTTGATCAAGATGAATTATGGGCTTGAAATTGATATAGAAAAGATTCCTTTAGACGATGAGAAGACTTTTCATCTTTATCAAAAAGGAGAAACCATTGGAACCTTCCAGTTTGAGAGTCCGGGTATGCAGAAATACCTTCGCGACTTAAAACCAGATAAGTTTGAGGACCTGATTGCAATGAACGCCTTGTACCGTCCGGGCCCACTAGAGTATATTCCCAACTTCATCAACCGTAAACATGGTAGAGAAGCCATTACCTACGATTTAGAGGAAATGAAAGAATTCCTTGAAGAGTCTTATGGTATTACAGTCTACCAAGAGCAGGTTATGTTGCTGGCCCAAAAATTGGCAGGCTTCAGTAAGGGAGACGCCGACGTGCTCAGAAAAGCAATGGGTAAGAAACAGAAATCCGTTCTGGACAAAATGAAAGGGCAGTTCATCAGCAATGCAAGCGCAAAAGGGTTTGCTGAAGAAAAACTGCAAAAAATATGGACTGATTGGGAAGCATTTGCTCAGTATGCTTTCAATAAATCACATAGTACTTGTTATGCATTCATTGCGTATCAGACGGCTTATTTAAAATCACACTACCCCTCAGAATACATGGCCGCGGTTTTGAACCATGCTGGCTCGATTGATAAGATAACCTTCTTTATGGAGGAATGTAAAAGAATGGGATTAGATGTTCTTGGTCCGGATATCAATGAATCACTGAAGAGTTTTGCCGTCAATAAAAAAGGAGAAATCAGGATTGGATTAGGTGGATTGAAAGGCGTGGGCGAAGCAGCAGTAGAATCAATCATTGAAGAACGAGAGAAGAATGGTGTTTTTGCTTCAATTTTTGATTTAGTTAAACGCGTTAACCAACGGACTGTCAACAAGAAATCACTAGAAAGCTTAGCTATGTCTGGAAGTTTCGACTGCTTCCCAGAATTGCATAGAGCCCAGTATTTCCATATCCCAGATGGTGATACCACCAATGGCTTGGAAAAGATTATACGTTATGGAAACATATGGCAAAATCAATCCACTTCTAGTCAGAATACCCTGTTTGGCGACCTTAGTTTAGTGCAAGAAATTCCAGCACCTAAAATACCCGACTGCCCCAATTGGTCGCTGACAGAATTGTTGGACAAAGAAAAAGAAGTAACTGGGATGTTCTTAAGTGGACATCCACTCGATCACTATAAATTTGAACTGAAGTACTACAATATCGTCCCAATCAATGATTTCAATGATTTTAAGGGTGCGATAACGATTCAAAAGAACCCTACCCAATCCATGAAAATTGCAGGGTTGGTTACTTCCTCCCTTCACAAAATATCAAAGGCTGGAAAAAAATACGGCACGATTACCATTGAAGACTTTTCAGGTAAAACAGATATTACGTTGTTTGGCGACCAATATATCCGTTTCTCTAACTACTTCACACAGGGCACTTGCATTTTTGTGAAGGGTAATTATGAGAAATGGGAAAGCAGAAACGAGTGGAATTTCAGGGTGAGTGAAATCTGTCTGCTAGAAACAATAAAAAAGGCATTTACCAAACAAGTGCAGCTCACCTTACAGGCAGGTGCCATCCAACCAGAACAAGTAGATTTTTTACAGAAGAACCTCAAAAAACACCCTGGAAGGGTTAGGCTGAAGGTTGTACTGGTTGATCAGGTTGAGAAGCTGATGGTTCAGATGAAAACGACTGAAAAGGGTTTTGAGATGAATGACGAAATGACTGAATTCTTGGAGATGAACCCATTGATCGATGTTCAGGTTGACACAATTTAAAGGTTTGCTGACGGAATGACCAAATATTAAAAAATGGAGTTAATTTTGCATTTCACTTGATTATTCACTTTCAATAAAAATACATGGCAAAGGAATTTACAGACGGCAATTTTCAAAATGAGGTTTTAGATTCAGATAAACTTTCAATGATTGATTTCTGGGCAGAGTGGTGCGGTCCTTGCCGTGCAATTGGTCCTGTTGTAGAAGAATTATCAAAAGAATTTGAAGGACGTGTTAACATTGGTAAAGTAAATGTTGACCATAATCCACAGCTTTCCATGAATTATGGAATCACTTCAATTCCGGCTATTCTTTTCATCAAAAATGGTCAGGTGGTTGATAAGCTTGTGGGCGCACAACCAAAGCACAACTTCGTGAAGAAAATAGAATCACACATCTAAAAAACATATTTAGTACTTTTGAAACCGTCACCTAGTGGCGGTTTTTTTTATTCTAATTTCTTGCTGTGACCTACTTCGAAAAAATAAAACATTTTCTGACCCAATTTGGAATCAATACCCATCAGTTTAGGATGGGACTCAAAGGAACATTTCCGTTGGTCAGTGATTATAACAAATTCAAGAAAGAGTTTGAAGCCCAAACTGATTTCAAATCAATTGGATTTTATCCTTTACTGGCTGATCGATATGATTCAGCTGGTGTTGCTTCAGGTCATTATTTCCACCAGGACTTATACGTAGCGAGAAAAATATTTGAAGCCAACCCAACTAGACACGTGGATGTAGGCTCTAGAATTGATGGTTTTGTTGCGCATGTTGCCAGTTTCAGAGAAATTGAAATCATCGATATCCGTCATATAGAAAGCAAAAGCAAAAACATTAAGTTTATGCAAGCCGACTTAATGGCTGATTCATTTAGTATTCCAGAGAAAACTCCTTCTCTGTCTTGTTTGCATGCCATTGAACATTTTGGTTTAGGTCGTTATGGCGACCCTATCGATTTAGATGGCCATAAAAAAGGAATCAAAAACTTGGTTAGCTGTCTTTCTGATAATGGAACGCTATATCTTTCAACGCCTGTTGGAAGACCCCGAATAGAATTTAATGCCCATCGTGTTTTTGATATCCATTATTTACTTGATATTTTTTCTTCCCATCAATTAAAACTTAAATCATTTGCCTATGTAAATGATGCTGGGGAGTTAATCGAAGATGCAGATCCATTTAGTGAAGCGGGAAGCAGGAACTTCAATTTGGAATATGGGTGCGGCATATTTGAATTGACTAACTCTTAATTCACCTATAAGTTGCGTATGATCATCACAGAGCTAAATGGCGGATTAGGCAACCAATTATTTCAATATGCAGCTGGGTTATCATTGGCATTAAAGCACCAAACAACTTTAAAAGTCAGCATACAATTTAAAAACAACGATACATCTAGAAACTTGGGGCTTTCACATTTCAATACCAATATTATTGAGGCCAACCAAGAAGAAATTAATCAGTTTTATTCTTCATCAACACTGAACAGGTCACTTCAAGCATTATTACCCCCTCCATTCAAACATTATTTCAGAGAAAAACATTTTGCTTATCAGTCGGGGTTCAATAAGCTCGGACCAAATGTTTATTTGAAAGGCTATTGGCAATCGGAACTTTATTTTTCTTCTATAATAGATCAAGTGAAAGCGACATTTACGCTGAAACCAGAATACTACAGCAGTGTCCTTTCATTAATAGAAGAAATTAAGACATCTGAAAGCGTTTCAATTCATATAAGAAAAGGAGATTATTTACTACATCCCTATTCAGAATATTATGCATCACTTGAATCAGCTTATTACATAACTGCAATTGCGGCACTTCAAGAGCAACATCCCCAATTAAAATTATTTGTATTTACCGATGACCCAAATTGGGTAAATGAAAACCTGCACTTAGCATCACCATACAGATTGATAAGCGGAATTGAAACTTCATCTATGTATGAGGACTTCCAAGCAATGCTTTCGTGTAAATACCATATTATAGCCAACAGCAGTTTTAGTTGGTGGACGGCATGGCTAAGTGCCAGAGAAGGAAAGAAAGTAATAGCACCTAAACAATGGTTCAAAAATGGTCCGACTGATACGCAAGATCTTGTACCAAAATCGTGGCTAATCGTCTGACAAGCAACTGAAATGAAGTACATTTGAGGATAGTCGACTGCTTACATGGCAACAATCAGAAAACAAAGTATTTACTCATCTCTTTTCATTTATGCCGGTTTTGCCATCGGAGCATTAAATGTGCTGTTTCTCTTCCCTAAGTTTTTTACACCAGAACAATTTGGCCTTACAAGGGTCTTGATGGACATAGCACTCATCTTTTCCACCATTTGTGCTGCTGGCACATTACCAGTGGCGATGAAATTCTATCCTTTCTACAGACACCATTTACCCAAACAACAAAACGACTTATTAACCTGGGTTTTTGTTATTGGAGCAATCATGTGCCTGTTCATTTATTTGGCATTTCCATTGATTGAACCATGGGCATTGAAAAAATTTGGCTACCGCTCTCCTATTTTGGTCACCCATTTTAAATGGGTATATCCACTTACCATTTCACTTGTCGCAATTTCCATGCTAGAAGTGTTTGCTTGGATCATTGGAAGGACGGTCATTGCTAATTTCTTAAAAGAGTTCTTGTTTCGTATACTCACCCTAGTGCTTATCGGCATTTGGGCAATAGGTTCCTTGACCGACTTTAATATTTTCATTGGAGCCTATGCATCACTTTATTTTATTCCAGTTATAATTCTAATTTGGGTTGTTTACAACAGCGGAGAATTCAGCATCAATTTTTCTCCTAGTAAAGTCACCCACCGTTACAAAGGAATCATGCTCAAATTTGGAGGAGCATATTTTCTAAGTGCAGTATTAAATATTGTAGCCAAGACCAACGATACGCTCATCATTGCCTCACAATCACAAGGAGGACTTGCAGATGCTGCAATTTTCACCATTGCCACCTATCTAATTACAGTGATGGATGTACCACAAAGAAGTATGGTTTCGGCTGCAACACCACAAATCGCGATCGCCTGGAAGAACAATGATATAGAAAAGCTAGACCGACTCTATAAAAAAACTGCACTGAACTTACTTATCATTGCAGCGGGCATTATGGGTGTAGTTGTTATGGCAATTCCGTATTTGCAAGCGCTGCTTGGTCCCGCTTATAGTGGCTTGAGCATCTTGATGATTGTATTGGGACTAAGCAAATTGATTGATCTTGGAACAGGGTTAAACTCTCAAATTTTACAGCTTTCCAAGCATTGGAAAATTGACCTGTTTACCAACATGTTCTTTGTATTTATTTCAATTGTCTTCAACTACATATTGACCAAAACCTATGGTATTATCGGGACTGCCTTCGGTAGTCTATTTGCGATTATTTTATACAACCTTATCAGGTTCATTTACATCAAAAAAATATACAATCTGCAGCCATTTTCAATTAAAAATCTATTGGCGTTAACATTGGCTGTATTTTTTGTTTTTGGTATTTATTTTATACCCATGCAATTACCGCTAATATTCAGCAGCCTGATCAAAATAGCAGCATTTAGCTTTTGCTATGGCTTTACCATTGTCAAATTAAATGTTTCACAAGACATAACTGAGTTGTGGTTACTGATTTCAAAACGAATACGCTCATTCTTGTCCTAAATATTATTGTATATTGCCATCAAACCAAACCAACATGGAAGCAAAGTGGGAGAACCTTGCACACGGATTACTCGGAATGTTTGTTTTAATTGGTATTTGTTATCTATTAAGCAATAACCGCAAAGCCATTAACTGGAAGCTTGTGTCATTGGGCATAGTTGCACAGATAGGATTTGCAATTGGTGTGCTCACTCATGGAAAATACAATTTCTTTAGAATTGGTATCCAGTGGCTATCTGATCGATTTGTTGATCTTATAAATTTGGCACACAAAGGAATTGAGTTCATGTTTGGAAACCTGGCTGATGCATCTGGCAGTTGGGGATATACTTTTGCTATTCAGGCTTTACCCAATATTATCTTTTTTGCTGCCCTTTCAGCTCTTTTTTATTACCTGGGTATTTTACAAAAAGTGGTTTACTTTTTTGCCCTTCTACTCAGCAAGTTAAAAGTATCTGGAGCTGAGAGTGTATCTACTGCTGCAAATATCTTCTTAGGTCAGACTGAAGCCCCTTTGATGGTCCGCCCCTTTTTAGAAAAAATGAACAGAAGTGAAATATTGTGTATCATGGTGGGTGGTATGGCGAATACGGCAGGTTCTGTATTAGCCGCCTATGTTGGGTTTCTTGGTGGAAATGATCCTGCTCAACAACATTTCTTTGCGCTACACATGTTGAGTCAGTCGATTATGAGTGCCCCAGCAGCCATTGTTTGTTCCAAAATTCTTTTCCCACAAACTGAGGCTATCGACCAAAAGATTGTGTTAAGTAAAGAGAAATTTGGCGACAATGCCTTGGATGCAATTTCTCTTGGTACAACAGACGGATTAAAATTGGCAGTGAATGTAGGTGCGATATTAATTGTATTCACAGCTTTAATGTATGTATTAAATGCTGGATTAGGCTATATAGGAGGATTCACTGGCATCAATACGCTTGTGAATAATTTCAGCAATGGCAGATATGAAACCTTATCCTTCCAAATGATCTTGGGTTATGTTTTCTCTCCTATCGCTTGGGTAATTGGGGTTAATCAGCAAGACATGGTATCGGTTGGCCAACTCTTGGGTGAAAAGACCATCATTAACGAATTCCAGGCCTATATCACTTTTGGGAAGATGAAGGCAGACGGGTTGATCAATGATCCAAAATCAATCTTAATTACTACATATGCCCTTTGTGGTTTTGCAAACATTGCCTCCATTGGTATCCAGATTGGCGGAATTAGTCAGCTTGCGCCTTCCCAGCGTAAAAACCTGACTGAATTAGGCGTTAAAGCCTTGATTGGTGGAACAATTGCCTGTTTAATGTGCGCATGCATAGCTGGTGCAATTGCTTAATCAATGCACACTTCATTTAGGTGTATCAAAAAACAAGCTGTAATTTTGCAAAAATATTGCAGTGATGTCAGGACAATTGAATAGCCTAATGCAGCTTCCGGGATTAGACAGCTCCATGCAGTCGATTGCAGAAAAAATCGAAAATCAGATTCGAATTACACCTGAGGAAGGATTGATGCTTTTTGAAAAAGGCTCCTTAGCCACTTTAGGTGCTATGGCTAATTTTATACGCGAAAGAAAACACGGAAACTATACCTATTTCAACCGCAATTTCCATATTGAACCGACCAATGTTTGTGTATTCTCCTGTAAGTTTTGCTCGTATTCAAGATTGTATTCTAAAAGAGAAGAAGGTTGGGAATTGAGCATTGATGAGATGTTGGAAAAAGTAAAGGCATATGATGGGCAGCCTATTACAGAAGTACATATTGTAGGTGGTGTTCATCCAAAAATGGATATATATTACTTCGCCGAGCTACTTACTAAAATAAAAGCACATCGTCCTGACTTACATATTAAAGGGTTCACTGCTGTTGAACTAGACTATATGTTTAGAAAAGCAAAGCTTTCTAGACCAGAAGGAATGAAACTCTTGCATGATGCAGGACTAGATTCATTACCTGGAGGTGGCGCAGAGATTTTTGATGAAGAAGTTCGTCAGCAGATTTGTGCAGATAAGGTTGATGCAGCAGGTTGGTTGGATATCCATGCAACTGCCCATCAATTGGGTATGCACAGCAATGCTACCATGCTATATGGCCATCTTGAAAAATATGAACACCGAATTGACCACATGGAGCAATTGAGGAACATGCAAGACAAGACGAAAGGCTTTAATACGTTTATTCCTTTGAAATTCAGGAATCATGATAATGAAATGAGTCATATTCCAGAAGTCTCAGCAATAGAAGACATGAAGGTTTATGCTATTGGAAGAATTTATCTTGACAACTTCAATCATATCAAAGCCTATTGGCCAATGCTTGGTCGTGAACAAGCACAACTGACTCTTGCTTTTGGAGTAAATGATATTGATGGTACAATTGACGACTCAACCAAGATTTATTCGATGGCAGGTAGCGAAGAACAGACTCCTAGTATGACAACTGAAGAATTGGTTGCATTAATCAAACAAGTAGGTAGAGAAGCTGTTGAACGCGATACACTTTACAACATTGTAAAGAAATACTAATCAACATTCACTAAGACTGATCGGTATTTGAAGGGCAAGTCCACCTTCTGATGTTTCTTTGTACTTACCATTCATATCCAATGCGGTCTCCCACATGGTCTTGATGACTGAATCGAGTGAAACTTTTGCAAAATCTGGAGCACTTTGCAAAGCAAGTTGTGCAGCTGTGATTGCTTTCATGGCACCCATTGTATTTCTTTCAATACAAGGTATTTGCACCAATCCACCTATTGGATCACAAGTCAATCCTAAATGATGCTCCATCGCAATTTCAGCAGCCATCAATACTTGCCGTTGTGTACCGCCTAAGCATTCACAAAGAGCAGCAGCAGCCATAGCGCTGGATACACCTATTTCAGCCTGACATCCACCCATTGCAGCAGAAATAGTCGCTCCTTTTTTAAAAATGCTACCAATTTCTGAAGCAGTTAGCAAGAACTGCACCACTTTATCTTCATGGTTCCCATCACAAAAAACAATATAATATTGCAAGACAGCAGGAATAACACCAGCAGCACCATTTGTTGGCGCCGTAACTACCCTACCAAATGATGCATTCTCTTCATTAACAGCAAGTGCAAAGCAACTTACCCAATCAACAATATAGCTGAAATCATGTCCACCTTTGTTGATGCATTTTATCCATTCATCTCTATTGTCATATGAAGCATCACCCAAGAGTTTTTTATTTAGATCACTTGCACGTCTTTTTACTTGCAATCCACCTGGTAGAATTCCTGTAGTATGACATCCTTTGTAGATACAGGCAGACATTGTGTTCCAAATATTCAGCACACCTTCTCGGGTAACACTATCTGCTCTCCAAGCATTTTCATTTTCAAGAACTATTTCACTGATGGCTAAGCCAGTCTTCATACACCAATGCAATAAATCATTGGCTGTATTTACCGGAAAGGGTAATACAACAGCATTTTGTTGATCAGCAGTAACACCTTCTTCTTCCACAAAGCCTCCACCAATTGAGTAATACGTCTTGGCAATATGTTCTCCATTTTCTAGAGCTGCAAGAAAGGTCATTCCATTTGGATGGTGCGCTAAAGTTTCAGTGAAAAGAAATTCAATATCATTTGATGGGTCAAATTGAATTTGTCTCAGACCTGCGAATTGAATGCTACGGGTTCTTTGAATGGTTTCGATTGAAGAAGCAACTTGATCAACAGCAAAAGTAACTGGATCTTCTCCTGATAAACCCAATTGGATAGCAATATCAGTACCATGACCTTTTCCAGTTTTGGCAAGAGATCCATATAAAAGCACTTTAACTCCCGAAACTTGACCAAGGCTATGTTGACTTTTGATATAGTTGCAAAAAAGATTTGCAGCTCTCCATGGTCCGAGTGTATGAGAACTTGATGGGCCAATCCCTATTTTAAAAATGTCAAAAAAAGAAATGGCTTGGTGCATTCAAATCATTTGATGCTTATGCTTCAATAATCGTAACGTCGAAAATCAAAACGCTGTTTGCTGGTATTCCCGGTATTGCAGAGCTGCCATATCCTAAAGATGGTGGCAAGAACAACCTGATTTTGCCGCCTGTTTTTACTAGCGGTAATCCCAACTGCCACCCAGTAATCAATTGTGATAATGGATACAATACTGGAGTAGTAGATTGATCAAATACATTACCATTGGTAAGCTGACCTTTATAGGTAAATGCTACATTGGTACAAACTGTAGGATTATTTCCAGTTCCTGGATTATCGATAATGTAATAAAATCCAGCTGGATGCTTAACGGCATTAGTGATACTATTGGCAGTTAAATAAGCTTCCACCTGCGCAATTTCAGCTGCAGGCACATTTACTTCCGGAATCTTGGCTGTACAAGAAAATGAATCATAACCATCTTTTAAACAACCAGAGTTGAAAAGTGCTAGTACAATTAGAATCGACAATAATCTGATCACACGCATGTAATTAAGTTTTATAGAGTACAAAGATGCAAAAAAAGAATGAATTCCTAGTTTGATTGATTGGCCGACTTCCCTCTGGCAATCAACTCCAAATATTGATTTTCCAGCTTTTCCCACCGGAATTTTCGATTTACAAGTGCAATGAAAATTGAAATTATCATGACGGCCAAAACAAGTACAATTGGATTAAACTGACTCAAGCCAACTGCATCTGCTCTCTTGTACCAGAATCTTCCCAATAAGAAATTAACTAATATGGGTATAGAAAAAAGTAATCCATAGGGCAGACCAAAGAGTAATTGGTATTTGATAGTTGATTGATACGCTCGGTTTTTCTCCCAGTATTCAATAAATTTCTTTTCGTCTTCAGTATATAACATAATATTTCTCTAAATTACGGATATATGTGCTGATGCAATCGTGGTAGAAAGTATTTTCTCACGAACAACAACATTCATGAAACCAAAACCCAACCAACTTTTTTTTCTTTTTGCGATTGTAAGCCTCCTTGAAATTGTATTTGTTACAACCAACAACCAAACCCTCCGGTATTTCAGCAAACCACTCATTATCCCCTTACTTGCTGCTATTTATATTTCATACCAACATCCAAGAAAACCAATTTTAAAAGACCATGTTTTATTGGGTTTGCTTTTTTCATGGGTAGGTGATGTTTTATTACAAATGCCCAACTTATTTGTTCCAGGATTACTGTCCTTTTTAACTGCTCATGTTTTTTACATCATTTATTTTGCCAAGACGAAATCAGATCAACATTCATTTTTTAAGTTGAGACCAATCATGCTAATAGCTGTGATGGCCTATCTGGTAGAGTTCATGTATATCCTTTGGCCTTCCCTGGGCCCAATGCGCATACCAGTTTTAATTTATGGTATCACCATAAGCACCATGTTATCAGCCGCCCTATGGCAATACCAGAAATTAGAAAACAAAACAGCTTTGTATTTTATTATTGGCGCGACATTGTTCGTTACATCAGACTCATTACTAGCGTTGAATATGTTCAAAGAAAACTTTTCTATGGCAGGAATTTTGATCATGTCAACCTACATCCTAGCACAATTGTTTATCGTATTAGGGGCTATCAGGGTGCAAGTACAATCTCAAGTTTCAACAACTACAGCTTAAAATATACTCATAAAAAAAGGGTTCTGAAAACAGAACCCTTTTTTATTATTTGAAGAACGATTAATAATCCATTCCACCCATTCCAGGAGCACCATGTGCATGAACTGGCTCTTCTTTTTTCGGCTTGTCAGCAACTACGCATTCAGTAGTCAACAACATACCTGCAATTGAAGCGGCGTTCTCAAGTGCAACACGAGAAACCTTGGTTGGATCAATTACACCTGCAGACAACAATTTCTCATAATTGTCAGTACGTGCATTGTAACCGAAATCAGCTTTACCTTCTTTTACTTTTTGTACAACAATTGAACCTTCGATTCCTGCATTGTAAACGATGGTACGCAATGGAGCTTCTAACGCTCTGCGGATGATTGCTATACCAGTTGTCTCGTCTTCGTTAGCACCTTTCTTCTTATCCAAAGATTCAATAGCGCGGATGAAAGCGATACCACCACCAGGCACAATACCTTCTTCAACAGCTGCACGAGTTGCATGCAAAGCGTCATCAACACGGTCTTTCTTCTCTTTCATTTCAACTTCAGTTGCAGCACCTACATTAAGGACAGCAACACCACCGCTCAATTTAGCCAAACGCTCTTGTAATTTCTCTCTGTCGTAATCAGATGTAGTAGATTCGATTTGAGATTTAATTTGAGCGATACGTGCATTGATATCATCTTTCTTTCCTTTACCACCAACTACGATAGTGTTGTCTTTATCGATAGTAACACGCTCAGCACGTCCGAGGTAAGTAAGGTCAGCATTCTCTAATTTGAAACCTTGTTCTTCACTGATTACGATACCCTTAGTAAGGATAGCGATATCTTGAAGCATTTCTTTTCTGCGGTCACCGAAACCAGGAGCTTTAACAGCAGCAACTTTCAAAGTACCACGCAATTTATTTACTACAAGTGTTGCCATTGCTTCACCTTCCAAATCTTCAGAGATGATCAACAATGGAGCACCTTGTTGAGCTACTTTTTCAAGGATATGCAAGATGTCTTTCATTGCTGAAATCTTCTTGTCGTAGATCAAGATGAAAGGATTTTGCAATTCACATTCCATCTTATCTGCATTGGTTACAAAGTATGGAGAGATATATCCTCTATCGAACTGCATACCTTCAACAATGTCAATTGAAGTTTCAGTACCCTTTGCTTCTTCAACAGTGATAACACCATCTTTTCCTACTTTTTGCATTGCTTCAGCAATTAGCTTTCCAATTTCAGCATCGTTATTTGCTGAGATAGTTGCTACCTGCTGAATTTTTTTGTTGTCGTTACCAACAGTCTGAGATTGTGAGCTCAAATTAGCAATTACAAGCGCAACTGCCTTATCGATACCTCTTTTGATATCCATTGGGTTTGCACCTGCTGCTACGTTCTTCAAACCTTCAGTGATGATAGATTGAGCAAGAACAGTTGCAGTTGTAGTTCCATCACCTGCTACATCAGCAGTCTTAGAAGCTACTTCTTTTACCATTTGTGCACCCATGTTCTCAATTGGATCTTCCAATTCAATTTCTTTAGCAACGGTTACACCGTCTTTGGTAACTGCAGGAGCACCAAATTTCTTTTCAATAACAACGTTACGACCTTTAGGGCCTAATGTTACTTTTACCGCATCTGCAAGGGTATCTACCCCTTTCTTCATTCTGTTGCGGGCATCGAGGTTAAAAAATATCTGCTTAGCCATAAAATGATTTTAAATTTTGAATTAAACGATAGCAAGAATGTCAGACTCTCTCATGATAAGATAGTCTTGTCCTTCAATAGTGATTTCAGTTCCGGCATATTTACCATAAAGAACGGTGTCACCGGCTTTAACCGACATTGGTTCATCTTTTTTACCGGGGCCTGCAGCAACCACTGATCCTCTTTGTGGCTTTTCTTTAGCAGTATCAGGGATAATAATTCCTCCCGCAGTCTTTTCTTCTGCAGGTGCTGGTTTCACGATTACCCTGTCGTGCAATGGGGTAATGCTTAACTTCTTCGCCATAGCTTTTGGTTTTGTTTTATAAATAAATAATTAGGTGTTTACCTTTCCCCTCATTAAGCTAAATTCATACCAAGCAAACTGCTTTGCAAATCTGTCAGCAATTGGCCCAAAAAAGCTGTCGAAACGAGTGAAATGGCAGCGAAAATAGTCCTTTAGCATGTCAATTTTGCACCTATAACGGAAAAATAGACCAACAACTGAATTATTGGAGTATATTTGCAGCCGCAAAACAGTTCTTTCAGATGATTAGTAGAAGAAATATCAGGGTCAAGGTGATGCAATGTATCTACGCTTCAGAGGCAGAAAATGGTGCTATTTCTGAGAAAAATGCTGTCAATCTGCTCAATAAATATCTTGATAACGCTTCAGATTTATTTACTTTTTCTATTTTTTTATTGACAGAGGTTGCTAGATATGCAGAAACCCATGCTAGAAACAGGGCTTCCAAGCATTTACCTACTGCTGAAGACCTCAATGTGAATGTAAAAATTGCAGGCAATACCATATTGTGGCAAATTTTGGAATCAAAGAGTTTTCAAGCTGCAGTTAAAAATGGCAAATTTGAAACACTGATTGATCAAGAAATTGTCAAAAAGATTTATTTACAGCTTGCAGAATCTGAAATCTACCAAACTTATATCCAAGAAGAAAGTAGGGAAAAGAAGACCGAAAAAGAGCTTTTGAGTTTTATTTTCACAGATCTCATTATGGCGAATGAGGATGTTAACGAATACCTGGAAGAATTATTTGTACAGTGGGATGATGATGCCGAAATGATTTATCAAATGGTTTTGAACTTTTTGAGCAAACCAGGTTCGCTTGATGTAAAAGAAGTAATTGGTCAAGAGAAAACGCACTATGCTAATTCATTACTAAAGACTACCCTCCAGAAAAAAGATTTTACACTGGAAATGATCAAACCAAAGCTAAAAAATTGGGATGCTGATAGAATTGCACAACTAGACATGATCATGATCAGAATGGGCATTTGTGAATTTTTGTATTTTGAAACCATCCCTACAAAAGTGACCATCAACGAATACATAGATATTGCAAAGTCTTATAGTACACAACAAAGCGGACAGTTTGTGAATGGCATTTTGGATAGCATCCATAAGGATTTGCAAGCTGAAGGCAAACTCAAGAAGATCGACTTCAAAAAACAAGCCTAATTCACTATTTTTGGTTAACAAAAGAATAGAAAAATGAAAACCCCTGCTATCATTTTTACAGTCTTTATCCTCGCTGGTGCCGCAATTATCGCATTGAATAAAACAACACCAGAAGCTACTTCTACCCCAGCCCCAAAAGCAATTGTAGATGATATAACGGCTGGATCTGCGAATCAACCAATCACTTCAATAACTTTTAAAGACAGTGTTCTACATATAGGAAAAGTTGAGGAGGGAAAATTGGTAGATGTGGAATTTGAATTTACTAACAGTGGGACTGAAATGTTGATTATCAAAAATGTATCTGCTTCTTGTGGATGTACTATTCCAGAAAAACCAGAAGAACCAATTGCACCTGGACAAACTGGAAAAATCAAAGCCACATTTGATAGCAAAGGTAGAGCAGGCTTGAACCAAAAAGCAATTACAGTGGTAGCCAACACAAAAGAGACAGTCCACACGCTTATATTTGATGTGGAAGTCAATAACCCTCAATACGCCAAATAACAAACAAACAAATATGATGCAAACATTTTTTCTTCAAGCACAACCTAACGCGGGAGTGATGCAACTTGTCCTTTTAGGTGGTATGGTTTTGGTGTTTTATTTTTTCATGATTCGTCCACAATCACAAAAAGCAAAAAAGGCAAAGAAATTCCAAGAAGACCTTCAAAAAGGTGATAAAGTTGTTACAATTGCTGGTATTCACGGTATAGTAAATAAAGTGAATGATGATAGCACCATTCAAATTGAAGTAAGTCCAGGTTCTTTCATGAAAATTGAAAAATCTGCTATCAGTCTTGAATGGAGCGAGCAGCTTAACAAAGCCGCTACAAAATAATTGAAGCCCCACCCAAAAGGCCCCGAAAATCTCGGGGCTTTTTTGTTTACTTTTGAATATGCTTAAAATCGGACTAACAGGTGGTATTGGATCAGGCAAATCTACAGTGGCCAAAGTCTTTGAGACATTAGGAATTCCTGTTTACAAAGCCGATGATGAAGCAAAAAGATTAATGGCCACTCACCCTGAATTAATCAAGCAAATCAAACAGCATTTTACAGAACAGGCTTATCAAGATGGCAAACTGAATAAGTCTTTTCTATCATCTGTTGTGTTTAACAATAAAAAACAATTAGAATTGCTAAATAGTCTGGTACATCCTTTTACCATCGAAGATGGCAAAGCTTGGATGCTGCAGCAGAAAACACCTTACGCGATAAAAGAAGCTGCACTAATTTTTGAAAGTGGTAGTCAGGGTGAATTTGATCTCATTATAGGCGTCTACGCTCCAGAGACGCTGAGAATTCACAGGACAATACAAAGAGACAAAACGAATAAAGAACAAGTTAAATCTAGAATGGAGAACCAAATCAAAGAGGAAGTAAAAATGAAACTCTGTGATGAAGTCCTGATCAACAATGAACAAGATCTCTTGTTACCTCAAATTGTTGCATTACACGAAAAGTTATTGGCTAGAGCAAAAAATCAATAGATGGTAGAATTTCCTGCACTTGCAGATCATGTGCTGATATGGGTTTTTGGAATCATACTACCCTTTATGTCCGGACTACAAAGCCAGCAACTTTCTGGAGCCATACAATTCAATGAATACACCAGAAAAAAACTATACCTCAGCAATAG
>JBEBDP010000062.1:0-7143 GCA_041156925.1 Bacteroidota bacterium
TGAGTTATTATATGCTGACGAAGTCAATGGATAGCCACCATTTGGGAAGAGGAACAGTAGAAGCTGAAGAGCGACTTTCAAAAATTCAAGCCAAAACACTTGTGATTGGTATTTCATCAGATATACTCTATCCACTTAATGAACAGCAATATCTGGTTGACCACATACCAGGGTCAAAACTGGAGATACTCGACTCTTTCTATGGACATGATGGCTTCCTATTGGAAAATGAAAAACTAAATGCCATTTTATCAAACCTACTTAAACAACAACAACAATAAATATTCTAAAGATGGGATCTGAAAAAACACTCGTAATTGGCATGTTTGGATTTGGTGTGGTGGGAGAAGGACTTTATAAAATCCTTAAACAAACACCTTCATTAAAAGCGTCAATTAAAAAAGTTTGTATCAAGAATACAGCAAAGAAAAGAAATGCACCAGCATCATTGTTTACTTCGGATAAAAACGATATTCTATTCGACCCTGAAATCAATGTTGTTGTTGAAGTTATCAATGATAGTATTGCAGGTTATGACATTGTAACGACTGCCCTAAAAAATGGGAAAGACGTAGTGAGCGCTAGTAAAAAAATGCTTGCCGAACACTTACCCGAACTGATTAAACTACAAGAAACTTCCGGAAAATCACTTCTGTATGAAGCGTCTGCTTGTGCTTCTATACCTGTAATCAGGAATTTAGAAGAATACTACGACAATGATTTACTTCATGCTATAAAGGCCATTGTGAATGGATCGACCAATTTCATTCTCACCAAAATGTTTGAAGAAAAACTAAACTTCAAAGAAGCACTTTTACTGGCCCAACAATTAGGATTTGCTGAATCAGATCCCACGCTAGATATTGAAGGTTTTGACGCAGCCAATAAATGGGTACTATTACTAGCACACAGTTATGGAATCAATATTACGATTGATGAAATGCTGTTCAATGGTATTACACAAATAGATGAATTGGATGCAAAAGTTGCAGCTGCTAAAAACCAATCAATAAAATTGGTTGCTCAAGCGAAGAAACTGCAAAATGGTAAAGTTGCAGCCTTCCTTCTACCACAATTTGTAGAACAAAACGATCAATTGTATTTCGTAAAAAACGAATACAATGGCGTAGTCATTGAAAGTGGATTTGCCGACAAGCAATTTTTCTATGGAAAGGGCGCTGGGAGCTTCCCAACAGCCTCAGCTGTCTTGAGTGATATTGCTGCCTTGCGTTATGGCTACAGATATGAGTACAAAAAACTCTATCAACACACGCCTGCTGAATTATCAAATGATTTCCACTTGAGGGTTTATATCAGTTTTACAGATCTTAAACACATTCCAAAAGAAGAATTTAACACGATTGAAGAATGGCATTCAGGAAATGAAAGAAGTTATTTGATTGGCACAATTCCCTACACCTCTCTATTGCACAGAGATTGGTGGAAGACAAATAAAACTTCGCTCATCCTTATGCCCAACAATATTGTAGAAAATACGGAGATAGATGAATTAAAGAAATTGAGTTTATCACTAGCAGGAATAGAATTATAATCACTAGTTTAATTCAGTTTCAAATACATACTTTCCTGAGCCTGCCTCAAAAACGGAATTACCGTTTTCAGTCCTCAAGTACTTCAAGCCCATTGATGAATCAATGGGCTTTCCATTAACACTTACTGTATTTTTTGATGGCACATAAATGATGGCAGAAGAATTAACTGGCACTTCGGAAGTCATTTGCAACTTTTTACCATCTATCTTCCAGCTGTTTGAAACCACCCCATAATAGGTTTTTAGTGTAGCACCAGCTTGCGTAAAGCCCTCTCCTAAATAAGGTTGAATCTTGATTCGTTTATACGCCACAGACGATCCATCATTATCAATACCTGCCATTCTTCTGTACATCCAATCACCAATTGCTCCATAGGCATAATGATTAAATGAGTTCATGCTTGCTGGTTCAAACGTACTATCAGGTCTAATGCCACCCCATCTTTCCCAAATGGTAGTCGCACCCATTTTAACTGGATACAACCATGAAGGGAAAGTCTCTTGCAGTAACAATTTATATGCAATATCCGTTTTCCCGAATCTGGTTAACACATCAGTCAGATAAGGCGTTCCCAAAAATCCTGTTGATAAATGCGTGCCATAAGATTTAATGTTCTCGACTAACCTCTCTGCAGTTTCAGCTCGCATCTGCTCTGGCAACATATCAAAATTCAAAGCCAAAACCATAGCAGTTTGCGTTCCAGAAACCAATCTCCCAGAAGGTGTAACATACTCATTTAAAAATGCTGCTTTAATTTTGGCGAGCTTGGTGGTATACAATTCCACATCTTTGGTATTGCCCAATACTTGTGCTGCATTGATCAACAATTGTGTAGAATGCGCATAAAAACATTGTGCAATCAAATACTTATCGGTAACGGCAGCTCTGCCATCGTTATCATCAAAAGGTCTATAAAACAACCAGTCCCCAAAATGAAATCCTGTGTTCCATAAATCGTTTGTCGACTTACTCTCCATAAAACTCACCCAATTCTTCATAGAATTGTATTGATTGGCTAAGATGCGTTTATCCCCATACACCAAATAAAGGTTCCATGGAATAATAGTTGCAGCATCAGCCCATCCCGCTGAACCAGCTGAGTTTTGTCCCAATACATTTGGTACAACAAAAGGAACACTACCATTCTGTAATTGATCCGCTTCAACATCTCTTAGCCATTTAGCAAAGAAATTATGGACATTAAAATTAAATGCGGCCGTCCTTGAAAAGGCCTGTGCATCGCCTGTCCAACCCAAACGTTCATCACGCTGCGGACAATCAGTAGGCACATCTAAAAAATTTCCTCTTTGTCCCCATTGGATATTATGCTGAAGTTGATTAACCAATGGATGAGAAGATTGAAAGCTTCCTGTCAAAGGCATATCAGAATATAATGTTACTGCTGTAAAATCAGCAGGTTTAATCTCAGTTAAATCACCTTCAACTTTTATATACCTAAATCCATAAAATGTAAAATGAGGTTCAAATGACTCTTCTCCTTCTCCACTTAAAATATAAGAGGCAGTTGTTTTAGCAGAACGCATGTTTTCAGTATAGAAATTTCCAAACTTATCCAATACTTCTGCATGTTGAATATTGATTCGATCACCTTTTTTACCACTAGCCTTTAGCTTCACCCAACCAACCAAGTTTTGCCCAAAATCAATTACCCGCTCGCCTTTGGGTGTAACAATCAATTTAACAGCTTTGAATTCTTCATGTTTCTTCACAGGCTGATTATAGGTAGCAGTTAAATGTGCATACCCTGATTGCATTACCTTGACTGGCACCCATTTTGAATCATTGAAGGAATTAGTATTCCATCCTTTCTGATCTTTAGTATGGTCAATTGTTTCTCCATCATAAATTTCTGAGAGCTGAACAGCACCATAAGAAGATTTCCAACTTTCATCCGTCGACAATAATTCAGATGAACCATCAGTATATTGGATGTGTACCTGCATGAGCAGTCCAAGTTCCTTACCATATAAATTACCATTACCCACCCAACCCAATGTACCTCTGAACCAGCCATTACCTACCATCGCTCCTGCCACGTTATTACCAGTACCCATCAAAGCTGTCACATCATAAACCTGGTATTGTAATCGCTTATTGTAACTTGTCCAACCAGGTGTGAGATAATCATTTCCAATTCGCTTACCATTAAGATAAGCTTCATACATGCCTTGTGCTGTTATAAATGCAGTTGCTTGCGCAATTTTCTTATTGAGTTGAAAAGATTTTCTATAATATTGAACTGGTCGGAATGCAGGATCTTCATCGATGCCAAATCCTATCCATTTTGCTTTCCAATCACTTGGCTGAAAAAATGCAGTGTGAAATTTTCCAGGTGCACTCCAAGCTGAAACTTGACCATGGTTATCCCAAACCCTTACCTGCCAAGTGTATTGTGTGTTGGAAGCGAGCGGACTACCTGCATAATCGACCAATACCGATGCATCACTGTTGACTTTACCAGTAGACCAAATAGTTTTTTTACCCTGACGAACAACAAGTTCATATGCTAGTTGATGTGTTCCTGGTTTAGCGGATTCCATAATCCAAGTAAACCTAGGTTTTTCTACACCCAACCCCATTGGATCTTTGAGATTTTCACACAAGAGCTCCTGGACTTTTGTCTGAGCCTCGGCAAAACTTAATGTTCCAAAGGCTAACATCAAGGCAATAAAATATCTCATATCAAATGATTTGATAAAAAAACTGATACTATAGAAAATAACTCCTACTTACTCAGGTAACATCACATTTGTAACAGCAAGTGCCTTACATTTTGCATTTAATTCTGCAACATCTTTGCTCAACAATTCTTCCATCTCTTTTTTGTAAACCAACCACTCGGCGTGTAATTCAGCATACCTAGCTTTTTGTCCAGTCGTTACATATGGAACTGTTCCATTCAATTCACCATGAACAAAAATGATATTAGCACTAAGCTTGTTTACAAAATTGATAACATCATCATAAGCTTGGCTCTTTGGTTGAATCAATTTTTCTTCCCAAACGCTCATTTTCTTAACAATATCGTTGCCCATACTTACTACTTCTGATTTCGAATTGTCTTGTTCCACTAGCTTAACCATATCCTTGATTTGTTTAGATAAGCCTCTCATACGTGTAACTGCTACATGGATATCTGTTACATCCTGCTCAAGCTTTGCAAGCAGTTCATCTTGTGCTGCGAAATCTGCAGCTGATGCATTAATCCTAGGATCAGCCTTCAACACCAAAGTTGTAGATTGCTGTGCACCATCAGCAGTCAGCGTAACAGTATAGGTACCAGGAACAATTTTTCTACCCGCATAGCTTCCCTCAATATATACATTGTCAATTGTTGGCATTCCTTGTCGGCGTAGGTTCCAAGCAAAACGATTCAAGCCTTTCGTCATTGTCAAAACAGGTTCATTCTTGAAACTGTTATTGCTGTTAGACGACTTTGGCTTGTTGCTGAAAGTTCTCACCACTTCACCATTTTGGTTTTTGATTTCAATAGTAAGAGATTTTACAGAATCAGGTAATTGGTAATACATCACTGCTCCAGTTGCAGGATTTGCTGCAGTTGTAATAGGATATTTTGATTTCTCCTCACCATTGCTGTCAAAAATACTATACCCAGAAATTCTGTGTGCTGTTGGAATTGGCAATAGTGAAAGTTTAGCAACGGAAGATGGATCAAAAGATCTTATTGGCTGTAATTCATCCAAAACCCAGAAAGATCTACCTTGGGTTGCAGCAATTAAATTATTTTGATGGACTTTCAAATCTGTGATAGGCGTTACAGGAAGATTACGTTGAAAATTCATCCAGCTTGCTCCATCATCATAAGAAATGTACAATCCTGTTTCTGTTCCGGCGTATAATAAACCTTTTCTTGTATCATCTTCTCTTACAACACGCACACATGCACCATAAGGAATACCATTGACGATTTTTGTCCAGGTTTTACCATAGTCATTCGACTTGTAAGCAAAAGGAGTAAAATCATTCAACTTGTACTTATGTGCAGCAACATAAACAGTTGCTGGATCATGAGGAGATACTTCTATTGCATTAACCAAAGCTTCACCCAAATCTTTCGGAGTGATGTTGATCCAACTCTTACCTCCATCTCTGGTTACGTGTACCAGTCCATCATCACTTCCCGTATAAATTACTCCATTTTCTTTATCCGATTCCATTACATAAGTAATGGTGCAATAGTTTTCACCACCTGCCCCTTCATTGGTATAGGGATATCCACTCAATCCCATCTTCGCAGTATCATGTGTTGTCAAATCTGGAGAAATCACTTCCCATGATTTACCCATATCTTTTGTTTTGAACAAATGATTTCCTGCATGATAATAAACACCTTTCTCATGTTTTGAATACAATATCGGTGCATTCCAATTGAACCTGTATTTCATGTTCTTTGGTTGCATTGCTTGGTACTGCACTGGATGGATCATAACACCTACACCTTCTCCAGTATGTGTATCCAATAATTCAATGGTACCCTGATAACTTCCTCCCATTACATAACGAGGATCATTTGGATCAAAGCCTAAGAATGCTGATTCACCACCAGCAGAATAGGACCACTGACGTTCGGTGATGCTACCTCCACTGGTATTACGACTAGCAATTTTCACAGAGGTGTTATCCTGCTGACCTGCATAAATATTGTACGGGAAAAGATTATCGACATTGATTCTATAGAATTGGGCAGTTGGCTGATTGTTCTGTGCGGACCATACTTTGCCTCCATTAAAAGTTACAGCTGCACCACCATCATTGGCAATAACCATATTTTGGTTATCGTCTTTGTTGATCCATAACTGATGGTAATCACCATGTGTACCAGTGATGTTGGTCCATGTTTTACCACCATCTGTAGACTTTAAACCAGCGGCACTCATCACGTATACGGTATTCTCTTGTTGAGGATCAGCAAACACTTCAATATAATACCAAGCTCTTGAAATCAATCTATGCTCTTTGCTTACTCTGTTCCAGCTGTCACCAGCATCATTAGAAACAAATAAACCACCTTGTTCCTTTTCAGTATCACTTTCAACAAGTGCATACACTTTATTTGAATTGGCTTTAGAAACAGAAACACTCATCTTACCTAATTCATTAGGCAATCCGTTTTGTATTTTAAACCAAGTCTCTCCTCCATCAGTACTTTTGTACAGACCACTTCCTTTTCCTCCACTTTGCACTGCCCATGGTAAACGACGATGATCCCACATAGCAGCATATAAAATTCTTGGATTGTTAGGATCCATGTTTAAATCAGCACATCCAGAATTTTCATCAACATACAAAACATGCTTCCATGTTTTTCCACCATCTACACTCTTATATATACCTCTTTCTTTTGAAGGACCATTTAAAGCACCCTGCGCAGCTACATAAACTACTTCAGCGTTATTAGGATGAATCACCACATTGGCAATATGCCTGGTCATTTCCAACCCTAGATGTTGCCAAGTTTTACCTGCATCATTTGAACGATAAACGCCATCACCGTAAGATGTCATCACCCCTCTAGGTGCATGTTCACCCATTCCTACATAGACTACAT
>JBEBDP010000063.1:0-3129 GCA_041156925.1 Bacteroidota bacterium
TAAAACAAATTAGAATGGCAACAGCCCATGCACAAATGGAAACCAAATGGTGGAGTGGCGGTAAAAGCCCCTTCAACGTTGAGTATGGAAAACTCATGATGTGGTATTTCCTGATGAGTGATGCTTTCACCTTTGGCGCCTTCCTCATCTCTTATGGTACTATTCGTTTCAGCCAGAACTACTGGCCTGACCCGAACCAGGTGTTCAATGCATTTCCTTTAGCAGGGCATGCAAACCTTCCACTTGCTTTCGTGAGTTTGATGACTTTCATCCTCATTGTGAGTTCAGTAACCATGGTACTTGCTGTACACGCTGGACATAAGAATGATAAGCAGGGCGTAATCAAATGGATGATCTGGACTATCATTGGTGGTTTGGCTTTCTTGGGTTGTCAGGCTTGGGAATGGACACACTTGATTACAGGTGATCATTTGGTATTGATCAATAATGAAGTAAAAGAATTGGGTACAACTGTTACCATGAATCCATGGGGTCCTGCTGCAAATGTAACAGGTCATGAAGGTCACCATGTTACTACTCCTGGTCCAGTTGCATTTGGTGGATATTTCTTTGGTATTACTGGTTTCCATGGCTTCCACGTATTATCAGGTGTTGTTATCAATATCGTGATGTTGATCATGGCCATCAATGGAACCTTCGAAAGAAAAGGACATTACTGGATGATTGAAAAAGCTGGTTTGTATTGGCACTTCGTTGATCTTGTATGGGTATTCGTATTCCTTTGCTTCTATCTTATCTAAAAACAACCTAAACTTATTATATGGAACATAGTGTACAAGAAATTACGTTTCACCACGAACCAGGGGGAGACGAAGTTGTAAAAAAGATCATCAAGACTACTGTCCTGCTTTCTGTAATCACAGTAATTGAACTTGGACTAGGATTATTGATGTATGCTGTGCCTATGGCAGGAGCGCTTACCCTTTTCTTGAAAGGTGTAATTGTGATTCTTTCCTTGGCTAAGGCTTTCTACATTGTTGGTGTATTTATGCACCTTGGTGATGAGGTGAAGAACCTTATCATGACTATTGTAGTGCCTTTGTTGCTCTTCATTTGGTTCATTGCTGCCTTTTTATATGAGGGTAATTCTTGGAAGAACTTAAGAAATACCTACAATGGTGCTCCTGAGGTGACTGCACCTGCAGCGCCACACGCTGAAGGAAAACATTGATAGCATAAAAAACTATAGTGAAAGCATCGTTGGACAAAACCTACGGTGCTTTTTTTTGTTAAATGAGTAGGATGAAAAAGACGACAATCATAGCATTATTAGTAGTTGCAGTACTTCCTGTAGTGAGTTACCTATTGGTTGAGGACCTGAGTAAGGGTGCAGTACAGATGCCTCGTCGCTATTTTTATGATACTGTGGTTGTAAAGAAAGAAAAGGGTAGAGATGTAAATGATACGGTTTGGCACAAAGTCCGCCCCTTCAAATTAAAAAACCAATTCGGTAAAGAAGTTGGCTTTGATGATTTGAATGGTAAGATTATTGTCGCTGATTTCTTCTTTACTTCATGCCCTTCTATCTGCCCGAAGCTCACACGTAATATGAAGCGACTTCAAGATGCATTCAAGAAGACAGATACAATAGTTCGATTTGTTTCGTTTACGATTGATCCGGAAAGAGATTCAGTACAGAAGATCAAAGCATATGGTGATCGTTTTAGTATTGATCATGATACCTGGTGGATGCTGACAGGTGATAGAAAAGAAATTTATGATATTGCTTTAAATGAGTTCAAAGCTTCAATAGCATCAGAAGGAAATATTGACACTGGCTTTATCCATACAGAGAAATTCTTTTTACTCGACAGAGATAAAGTAATTCGTGGATGGTACAATGGATTGGATAGTGTAAACCTTGATAAACTTATCAAAGATGTTGTGTTGTTAAACATGGAGCGTGATAAAAAGAAAAAAAGAAATCTCTTTAGAAAATAAAACCAGAACTTATGTTGCCTGCAAGTATTCAGAAGAATGATAAACTAGCGAATATCTTGATTATTGTTTTTTCAATAGTCGTTTTTGTTGCTGTTGTTTTCTTATCGAGAATTAAACTTGAAGTTGATCTTCCTTTTGATGTGCATGTATTTGCAAAAATCAATGCCATTATCAATTCAGCTGTATCATTTCTTTTGTTAGTCGGATTACTCGCTGTAAAAAGAGGAAGATATGCATTGCATAAAAAAGTGATGATGTCTGCTATGGTTTTGTCGCTTTTGTTTTTGGTGTCTTATATCTGTCACCATTTGCTTTCTGAGTCTACTTCCTTCGGTGGAGATGGCGCAATTAAAGCAGTCTACTATGTTATCTTGATTTCACATATTCTACTTGCAGCAATCATTCTTCCGTTTATTTTATACACTTCCTATCGTGCATTGGTTGCGGAATGGCCTGCACACAGAAAATTAGCAAAAATCACTTGGCCGATTTGGTTCTATGTTTCGGTTACAGGGGTAATTGTGTATTTGATGATTAGTCCGTATTATGCCTAGGGGGAAAAAGAATACCACCCCTCACTCATCCCCGCCACGGCGGGGACTCGGAGCCCCTCCTAAATTAGGAGGGGAGTTAGTAAAAGAGACTAGAAACTTTTTTGAGGATGTTTTTGAAGTGGTTCGTTTGATTCCCAAGGGAAGGGTTACCAACTATGGTAGTATTGCAAAGTATTTAGGATCAGGGTTGTCGTCTAGAATGGTTGGCTGGGCCATGAATGCATCACATGTTGCGCATCCTCCTGTGCCCGCTCAACGTGTTGTGAACCGCAATGGTATGCTAACAGGCAAACATCATTTTGCTACACCAACGTTGATGCAAGAGTTGTTAGATAAAGAAGGCATTAAAGTAGAGAAAGATAAGGTAGTCGACTTCAAAAATATTTTCTGGGATCCAGCTGTGGAATTGGAGTTGTAAATCAATTCGATTTTCCCATCAATTTTGCTTCTCTTTTTTCTTTTAGTTCAGATTTTCTGGGTTCTGGTACTTTGCTGTAATCATAGGGGCAATTCATACAACCATTTCCGCAACAATTGCCATTATCCAAATGATACTTGGCGGTCAAGACCATATAACCTTGCTCGTTATAATAAAAATGTTCACCTTCAATCA
>JBEBDP010000064.1:0-14644 GCA_041156925.1 Bacteroidota bacterium
ATTTCTTGTTTCATCAGTTGGACAATCGCTGGATTGACTATACTACCATAGGAGTCGGCCACGTCAACCGCATCTTCCAAATTATTTGTTTTTTCAAGTCCGCGTACAAAGGCTTTCATCAACAACTGCGCGTTGCCAGGCTGCATGGTAGAAAGAAATGCATCCAACTTATTATAACTGGCTGCCATTCTAATGAACTTTTTAAAACGATCAAATTTAACCTGCATCAAGAGGCTGTCGCCATTGCGCTGAGGAGCTTTTGCCATCATACGGTTGTAGACTCCTACATAACTTGATGTATAGATAACATCCTCACCTGTTACTATAATGTAGTAAAGCTCAGTTGCACTTAGCGGTTGTAAAACCTTGAACCTTTTATCATCTGGCAAATCATGTAATGCATTGATTTCATTGATATAAAGTTCTTCCGCCTTTCTTTTGATCATTGCACCCAATTCTTTATACAAGACAGGTGTGTCTTTTCTCCTCAACTCATCAATGTATTCTAATTGTGTTTTAACCAGTAGCCTGTAGTATTTTAAATTGTCTTTCGCAATTTGCTTAACACTGTCGATGGTCAGCCTACCTTTTTGAATAGCATGTAAAAAAGGGAAGATCAATCTGCCAGAACGTTCGTCAGAAATTTTTACAATCAGTTGAACAAATGGATCCTTGATGTTTCGAATTTGCTTACCAACTCTTGTCTCTGACGCTGCTGCATAATTGTAGAATTTATCAGGGAAAACATAGGCACAACCAATCAATAAACTATCAGCAAAGGGCTGGTCTAAATATGGTTCAATTTTAACCAAAACCTCACCTGGATGTAAATCGGCAAATTGCTGAAACATCACTACTTTGGCAAGGTTGAGACCAGGGTTTTCAAAGAAAACAGTATTATCCCCTAATAAAATTTTATTAATGGGATATGCAAACTGCGCAACTGATTTTCCTAAACCAATTCCTGCTTTATCTTTCGTGTAATAAACCTTATAAGCCTCAAATAATTGTATAGCAGCTTCAGCTGACAATTGACTTGACCTTAATGCACCATAGCCCCCATCTAATACTATTTTCAATCCAGTTAAATACTTGATTTTTGCACGGTGATCCAAAGCAGTGTCTAATTCAATTTCATTTTGTAACAGATCTACCTGTCTGGTGTATACATCAGTGAGTAAAAGATTTAAATCAATATCCCTGCTAGCAGCTATGATTTTATCTTGTTTGCCATCTACCCCATAAAGTTTCACTTGCAGTGCGTCGATGTCTTCATGCAGTTGAACCCTTCTAATGTCTATGGCCAACCTACCCGTATCTGCCTTAGACAAAGCAAACGAGGATAAACTAATAAATAAGAAAGCCAAAAAAAGAGTACCCCAACGCAACATGGTGTAAATTTAGCACTAATTCAGGCAACTCATTTTGGGGTGTTAACAATTTGGTAATGATGAATACCATTACTATCCCCTAAACGAAATGTAACTTTGTAAAAACCTTTAAAATGGTATCGGCAGGCAAAAAGATTTTAATAGCAGATGACGAACCAGATATCCTGGAAATCATCAGTTATAACCTGCAACTCCACGGCTATGAGGTAATTACTGCCAAGGATGGCGACCAAGCTATCCTAAAAGCCAAGCAAAACCAACCTGATCTTATCATTTTAGACATTATGATGCCCAAAAAAAACGGCATCGAAGTTTGTAAAATTCTTAGATCGCAGGCAGAATTCAACGAAACAATTATTGTATTCTTGACTGCCCTGAACGACGAACTTTCTCATGTAAAGGGCTTAGAATATGGAGCAGATGATTTTATCAGCAAGCCTATTTCCCCTAAAATCATGGTCTCCAAGGTGAATTCCTTTTTTAGAAGGATTAATAAACCAGAAACCACCAACGCTATTGAACTTGGTGATATCAAGATTGTCCCTGATGAGTACATGGTGTATTACAAAGACCAACCCATCAATTTAGCCAAAAAAGAATTCGAACTCTTGAATTATCTGGCTTCAAAACCTGGAAGGGTATTCCTCAGAAATGAAATTTTGAACAGGATTTGGGGAAGTGAGGTTATTGTGGGTGACAGAACCATTGACGTTCACATCAGAAAAATCCGCCAAAAATTAGGCATCGATTGTATCACAACAGTCAAGGGTGTAGGTTATAAATTCGAGATCTGATTTCGTACATTGCAGTATGTTCGAAACTAAAAGTCCCTCAACAAACAGAATTTCTTTCTACATAGCAATAGTTGCAGCCTTTGCAGTTGCAATTCTACTGATTTCTTTATCAGTGAATAAAATCATTATATCCATTTCAACACTATCTATCTTATTGCTCACTTATTTTTTCTCACGTTATATCATAGAAGAATTCATCAATAGAAAAATAAAACTCATTTATAAGTTTATTTATCAAACCAAAGCTTCAAAAAGAGAAGAATTCTACCAGAGCAAAGTCTTACCACAAAAAAATTTAGATGAAGTAGGCGAAGAGGTTTTGCAGTGGGCCGATCAAAGAAAAGACGAAATGGAGATACTTGAAAGAAATGAAGCCTTTAGAAAAGAATTTCTCCAAAATCTTTCACATGAATTTAAGACCCCTGCTTTTGCTATACAAGGTTATCTTGAAACCTTGATATCAGGGGCTATGGACAATCCCGAAGTAAGTAAAAAATTTTTAAACAATGCCTATCATAATACAGAGCGATTGATTAATCTAATTTCAGATTTAGATGAAATTACTAGACTTGAAAGCGGTAAACAACAAATGCATTTACAACATTTTGTTATTCAAGATTTAGTGACTGAGGTGTTTGATGCCTTGATGATAAAAACAGAATCTAAAAATATACAGTGTAGAATAAAGAAGGGATGTGAGCAGCCCATTACAGTGTATGCAGATAAAGAAAAAATTAGGCAAGTAATCACCAACCTGGTTGACAATGCAATTAAATATGGTAACCAAGATGGTCATGTAGAAGCCAGCGTCTATAAAACAGATAATCAAAGTGTATTATTTGAAATAAGTGATGATGGAATAGGGATTGCAGAAGAGCATTTACCAAGAATTTTTGAAAGGTTCTATAGAACTGATTATGGAAGAAGTAGAAATATTGGTGGCACAGGACTTGGATTAGCCATTTGCAAACACATCATTGAAGCACACGGACAAATTATTCATGTTAGAAGTACACCTGGAGTTGGAACAACTTTTGGGTTTACATTAAGCAGAAACTAATTCAACTAAAATTATACTAAAAAAGAACCCCGACAAGAATGCCGGGGCGTTGCAATTAAAAGCCTGTTTTGAGCCTTACAGCCTAAACATAACTGGTATAAAGTTGCTTAACCAATGTAAACTGCTGGTTAAGTTAATATTAAGTGTTGATTAAATAAATGCAAACAAAAGTTAACCTAAATAATCAATCAGCCCCTTCTGAGCCCAATTCTTTTTCTCTATTATCCACTGACTGGTGTGTTCTTTAACGCCTGATAAAATTGCCCATGCTTCAACCATATGCTCTTTTTTAATAACTCTCACATTATGAGCATTGTTAGCCTCTACTGTACCCGCAATACTCCCATTTAAAAGATAGACAGTTGAATTAAATATTTTACCTACCATCTTAAAAGACTTTCCATATAAACAATCACCAATTAAAATACCTACAACCAGATGATCTTGTGGGGTAAAAACTATATTATTTTGAATTACCGCAACTACCTGCTCATTTTTATTTTTGATGATGTACATAAATACTGATTTAGCACAAGTTGCAGATTTAGTGTTAACTCAATATTACTCTAGTATTAAAAAAATCCCCCATAAAAATGGGGGATCTAACTGCACCTGAGATAACTAACAAAAAATCTTAATTATTAAAAATGTATCGAATACCCAATTGAATCTGGTATACATCTGATAGGGTTTTTGATGTAACCCATGAATCCCTTAGTAATATTGTTTTACCATCAACTACCTGTGTTGCGAGACGATAAATTGGTTCACCAGCAGCTGTTCTACCACGGTAGTTCAATGGTTGTGGGGTAGTTGACAGATTTCCAACGCCCCAATTGTTATTTAATAAATTACCGAAATTGAGGAAATCCGCTCTGAAACGTATGGTATTTGCTTTACCATGCTTACCCACTTTTACAAATACATCTTGCTCAATAGCGAAGTCTAATCTTGTCAACCATGGTGCTTGTGCTCCATTTCTCTCAGCATAGCCTCCACGTTTTTTAGATAAATAGGGGTTTGCGTCGATAAAGGCGCTGAACGCTTCAGCTTGTTGTGCAGCTGTGAATGTAGTTGTACCTACGGCGTATTCTTGGAAAACAAGATTATTACCTACTGCTGGTACGTAGATTAAATCGTTAAACTGTCCATCTCCGTTTACATCATTACTATAGGTATAGGACAATTTAAATCCACTTGCAGAAACAAGGCCCAAAGAAAATGTTGTTGCTCCACCGAATTTACCACCATAATTCAAGCGATAATTCACGTAGCCCATAAATCGATGTCTTAAATCGTTATCAGAAAAACCTTGTCTCAAATAGTTCAAGCCATAAATAGTTGGTGTACTGGCATTAACTGTACTTGCAACTGAAGATAGATCAGTCGCCTTAGCATGCGTATAAGCAATAACTCCTCCAAAGTTTTTGGTCAATGGCTTCTCTAATTTGGCAGTTACTGAGTAAGAATAACCAACGTTGTTATTGGTAAGCACAAATGCATTTCCAATGCCTGGGTTCAAAAACCTTGCAGTAGTTGCTGCTGCACCTGCCAAATCTAATGCTGGATATATATCTCTCTGATCATTGCCTGCAAACTGAGCATTAGGTCGCTTTAGGTTAGCATCATAATAATGCAACATGTTGATGTTCTTGTTGTAAATAGCCTCTAATGTTGCAATAACTCCCCAACCCAATTTTTGATCAATAGCGATATTTGACTTCCAAATTTGTGGGAACTTAAGGTCTTGGTCACCATAGTTGATGTTATATCCTCTTAGACTGTTAATATCAGTTGTTGCAGGAGTATATTTTGATGGATCAGTAGTAAATGGAAAATTTAAAGCAGTATTACCTGTAGCATTTACCAAACCAATATTCACACCATTGTTACCCAACTGATTACTGATCAACACATAGGGCAACCTCGACAAGAATAGACCAGAACCTCCACGGATTTGTGTTTTCTTGTCACCTTTTACATCCCAGTTGAAACCTAATCTAGGTGAAACATACAACCTAGATTTAGGCATGCTTCCTGTATTGATATTGAATGGAACTCCTGAAGGCTCTCTAAAAGGAAGTGAAGCTACATATGGATTATAGTAATCCGATGCTGTATTTTCAATATTGAGATAGTCCAATCTTACACCATATGCCAAACGGAAATTACTCGTCATCTTCACTTCATCTTGTGCATAAACAGTATAGAACTGATTTTGGAAAGTCTGCCAAGGTAATTTTCCGTCAGGTAACAAAGTATACCTGTAATTGAATCTTGCGATAGGTACAGGCGAAGTTGTTAGCGCTGGATTTGCCTTGAATGCTAAGGCAGCTGTTTTGAAATCAGCTATGCTGTTGAATACCCATACACCGTTAGATCCGTAAAAAAACAAATTGTTTGATTTGAAGTTTTCATATGCTGCCCCTAAAGTGATAGTGTGCTTACCTCTAACAATAGTAGTATTGTTAGTAATGTTTAGTGTTGCATAGTTGAGCTTGTTGTTGGGCGTAAATGGATCAAATCCAATTGAAGTATAAGTACTTCCCCCACTCAAAATATCAACTGTTGGGAACAAGCCAGTTCTGTAGGCGCGATCTTCCAACTGTTTGTTATAAGTAGCAATAAATTGGTTTGAAACGCGGTTTTTAAAACTTGAATTGAGTTCAAGGACTGCAGACCTGGTATTATCTTCAATGATATATCCTGTATTCTGACCAGAGATGGCCAACGCTGAATTCTGACGGTTACCATTACCGGCAGTGTTACCAGCGTTACTATTACTGATAGGCACATCACTTTGTGAATCATGGTGCGCATATCTCAATGTCAACTTGTGAATATCATTGATGTTGTAGTCGATTCTCGCCAACATTTTTCTACTGAACGACTCATTATTAAAATTATCAATAGCGCCAAGATCATAATCAAAATTTGATTTCATGAAAGACTTTAAATCGTCTAGATCTGCAGCAGTTGTTCTTGATACGTTACCTGTTGCACCAGTACGATTCGCTACCCAGCTTAAAGCAGGGTTGGTCCCGTTAGTAAATTCACCATTGATGAAGAAGAAGAGTTTATTTTTAATGATAGGTCCACCTACCCTGAAACCATTTGTCTCTACATTAAAAGGAGTAACAGGGATATTGTCGATTTTACTCGCCGCTTTAGTTCCTGCTAAATCACGGTTGTTCCAGAATCTGAACACAGAACCAGAAAAATCGTTGTTACCACTTCTTGTTACTGCATTGATGGCAGCACCCGCAAAACCTGATTGACGGATATCATAAGGAGTGATGTTAATCTGCAACTCATCTAATGCGTCTAAAGATATTGCAGTAGAATTGGTTCTTCCACCTGCTTGAGCATCACTACCCAATCCGAAACCATTGTTAAATACAGCACCATCAATAGTGAAATTATTGAACCTGCTATCCTGACCAGCAAAAGAGCGACCATTGCTGTAGGCATTGTATTTGGTAACATCATTCACATTTCGGCCAATGGTAGGTGTCAAGTTCAAAGCTTCTCTTCCTATAGTAACCTTTGCTCCATTAGATTTCGAATTGATCAATGAATTGAGTTGTCCGCGTACAACAACATTTTCCAATGTAGTAGAGGCAGCCTCCATCTTTACATCAACGTTAATAGTAGACCCTAGAGGAGCATAGATATCATACTCCTCAAAATTCTTGAAACCAACACCTGAGACAGTCAGCTTGTATGGCCCACCGATCCTAATATTTAAAAAATCATACGCACCCACCCTATTAGAGGTGGTTGAATATTTTGTACCTGAAGGTTGATGAAGCAATACTATTGTTACCCCTTCCAATGGGTTGCTTGATGCATCTTTTACAATACCTGAAACGTTACTGGTAGTAACCTGCGCAAAAGAATACCCAGATACAAATAGTAAAAATAATGTCTTAAGAAACTTATTCATGGTTAAATTAATTTTTAGAATATCTACTATTGTTTTGTTGCTTTATAAATTTTCACAAATCCATCATTTTCACTGCTAACAACAATGAGACTTTGTTGAATTGGACTTTTTGAAGCAGGAATAAATAATATACCTTCCGGAGCGTCGCCAGTTTTATACATTTTCACAAATACAGGTGAAGTAGGATTAGTAACATCATAGATTGCAAAGGCATCTGAACGTTCCATGCCTACTATTGCTATTGTTTTTGTGCCTACCCTACCAAGTGTAATTGCCTCTGGCTCAGCACCTTTATCATCGCTTCGCAAATCATCATATAATCCTAAGGTAAATGACTCTCTATCTAAAAAGTCCTTGCTATCCCACACCAAATTACCATTGGAAGCATCCCAAACAGAGAATGATCGAGCCCCGAGACTGTATATTTCGTCATAATCACCGTCCTTGTCTTTGTCGCCCAGAGTTTTGGTCATATTTAATCTTCCCAAAACTGCGTCTGCTTTTAAAGCAGCGGCATTTGGAAATGCAACTGGATCTAAAATAGCCGCACTTACCCTTTGCATCTCCGTAAACCCTGAATATTCTCTAGAGTCGCCTTCATTTGCTGTAAAGAGATAGGTTTTTCCCTCATATCGTAAACTTGATATGGCATCTGGCTGATACATACCAAATACATTAGCAGTTCCAAAACTAATGCGTCCATCTCTGTCGCTCACATCAACGTTGTTTCCTGCTACAGCATAATTTTTGAAACCAAGTGGGTAGATGATTCTAACTGTTGCTGAACGAATATCTAACTCGGCAATTGCATTGTTCTCTTGAAGTGTTACCCAAGCTGTTTTTCCATCTTCAGATGTTGTTATGTATTCAGGCTCCACATCCTTACTAAAATTTAAACCAGGTCCAAATACACGGAAACCTTTAGCCGCTAATTCTGGAAGCTTTCCAACAAAACCAGAAAAATCAACATTAGTTACAGTATATCCATTTTTTACATTAATAATTGAAACACTACCAATTGGATCATCCGTATATGAATCATTTGGTTCACCCTCGTTGGCAGTCAATATGAAATTACCATCCTTAGAATAAGTAACCATATCAGGTAACGCCCCTACAGATATGGTTTTAACAGGAACTAATGTTGCAGCATCAAACACCACCACCTTTCCAGGCGCTTGTTTATTCACCGATTCTATTGCTGCAGCCAACTTACCATCATAGACGTCAACACTATTAACAAATCCTCCATATGGTTGCATCAAAATTGAAGCGATCACTTTGGGTGCTGCAGGATTAGAAAGATCAATTACATCAATTTTATTTATAGCACTGTTGTTTACCGCAAAAAGACGTTTTGACTTATCATCATAAGTTGAAATTTCAGCTGCTCCTAGTCCGCCTAGTCCAATTGATGCTATCTCCGCATATGAACTCAAGTCCTCAGATACAGTAAATTCTAATGGTAGAATTTCCTCATTTTTTTTACAGCCAAATAGGATTGCTAAATAAAAGACAAATAATACCTTTCTCATTCAGTTATAATTTGCTGCGAAAGTCTACATCTATTGTATCTATTGAGCTACTTTAAGATTATCAAATTCTTAAATGGATGTTACGGAATTGCAAAGTCTAAAAAATACTTGTTGTTAACATTGTGATTACAATTGACTTACATTTCAATAATCGACAGGTAACAATTAGTTTAATTCTGAAGTTGAATTTTACTAAACTCTAAAAATGGAAAAAAGGGTAGTCGACATTGCAGTTATCAGTGATACACATCTCGGAACTTATGGCTGCCACTCCACTGAACTTGTCAGTTATCTTAGAAGTATCCAGCCCAAGCTCTTAGTACTCAATGGAGACATTATAGATATCTGGCAATTTAGGAAGCACTTCTTTCCCTCCTCTCATATGCAAGTGATAAAGGAGATTTTCGGCCATCTTTCAAGAGGTACAAAAATTGTATACATCACAGGAAACCATGATGAATCCCTTAGAAGATACAGTGGTTTAAAATTAGGGAACTTTCAATTGGTCGATAAACTCGTTCTGGAGATTGATGGCAATAAAACATGGATTTTCCATGGAGATGTATTTGACGCTACAACAAAAGGCAGTGCTAAAATAATTGCAAAACTAGGAGGACATGGCTATGATCTTCTCATTTTATTCAACAGAGCCATCAACTGGATATTGAAAACTTTGGGTAGAGAAAAAATGAGCTTGAGTAAGAAAGTAAAAAATAGTGTAAAAAAAGCAGTCAAGTGGATTGGTGATTTTGAACAAACTGCTGCAGAATTAGCCATTCAAAATGAATATACACATGTAATCTGCGGACATATTCATCAACCTCAAATTAAAACAATAAAGACAGAACATGGTGAGGTAATCTATATGAACAGTGGCGACTGGATAGAAAATCTTACGACACTAGAATATGTTAATAACAAATGGGATATATATCAATTTGACGAAAAAGCTTTTGCAGTAGAGAATAAGGTCAAAATCATGGAAGAAAATAAGATCCCGTCACTGAATGTTCTATCAGAAGAAGTTTCCTTTTTCTTTAACTCAATATTACCCTCCGCTTAACCAATGAAAATATTCTATGCTGTTCAAGCCACTGGCAATGGACACATCAGCAGAGCCACAGAATTAGTACCATTACTCCAAAAATATGGAGATGTTGATGTTTTTCTAAGTGGATCAAATTATAGTTTAAAATCAAATCTCCCGATTGCCTATAGAAGCAAAGGTCTCAGCTTGGCCTACAACAATGAAACTGGATCAATTGACATACAAAAAACAATTCAAAATATATCCATCAGAAAAATTTGGAATGAAGCCAAATTTCTACCTGTAGAAAAATATGATTTAGTGGTCAATGATTTTGAATCCATAACCTCTCTTGCTTGCAGATTAAAAAAAGTAAAATCAATTCACTTAGGCCACCAAGCATCTTTTGTCAGCAAGAAAGTACCGCGACCATCCAAAACAGATTTTTGGGGTGAGTGGGTGCTTAGAAATTATGCAGCAGGAACTGAAAACTATGGATTTCATTTCCGTGATTATGATAACAACATCTACAACCCAATCATTAAAAATAGTATCCTAGAAGCAGAACCCAGCAATAAAGGACATTTCACCATTTACTTAGGTCAATATGATTCTTCCATCATTATTGAAGCAATAAAAGAATTAAATGACTTCAAATTTGAAATCTTTTGTAGTAAATCAAAAGATATCATCGTCAACCATAATTACAAAATACTCCCTGTAAGTCAGGAACTCTTTACCCAAAGTTTACTCAGTTGTACAGGTATTATTACAGGTGCAGGATTTGAAACACCTGCTGAAGCATTATACCTCAATAAAAAACTCATGGTCATTCCACTTAAGGGTCAATATGAACAATTGTGTAATGCTGAGGCGTTGAAAGATTTTAATGTTACGGTTATTGATAAACTGAATGAAAATTTCAAAATTTCATTTGAAAAATGGATAGATCTTAATGGTCAAAAACAATTGATTCTGAGTAAAACAGCTGTTGAAATTATTGAAGAAGTGGTAGAAGGGAAACCACAATCTAAATTAGCAAGCATAACAGCCAATCAATGGAACTCACCTTTCGAAATATCCCACCAACAGATTGTGAGCCAGTAAACTAATTGGAGAGTTCTTCGTACAGGTGCTGAATCAAACCATCTACTAACCCTATTTTCGGCACCAGAATTTCATTGATTGAAGCCCATTTCATTACCTGAGTATAGATTAATAATGCAGGCACAATAACATCAGCTCTATCCTCTCTCAATTGATAAAGCTGAATTCTTTCCTCTAATGTACAAGATGAAAATTCTTTATAATACGACTTCAATAAATCTAGGTCTAAGGTCTTTCCATCTTTTCTCTTACTTAACGAAAAGACCTTGTTGATATTCCCGCCTGTTCCGATAGCAATTAATTTAGGATAATCCTTTGCGGCCTCTTTTACCTTTTGCTTCATATAATCCCAATCGTTTTCACTAACCTGATCCTTTAATAAGCGTATGGTTCCAATATTAAAAGACTCCTTAAATGCTAATTGTCCTCTAGAAATTAGTGTAAGTTCTGTACTTCCTCCTCCTACATCTACGTACAGATAATTACTATCTTGATCAAGTTTTTCTGCAATGTGAGACTCATAAATCAAGGAGGCTTCAAAATCTCCTGAAATGATTTGAATATTAATGCCTGTCTCCAAAAAAACTTTATGCACAATCTCCTTTCGGTTCTTTGCATCCCTCATTGCACTGGTGGCAACCGCAATATGCTTGGTAACACCATAAGCATTCATGATATGGCTATAGGCCTTCATCGACTGAAACAACATTCCTCTTTTTTCTTTAGAAATTTCACCTGTTTCAAAAACATCAAATCCTAACCTAAGGGGAATCCTAACTAGATTTAACTTATTGAATTTTGTTGCACCACCTACAACAGGTATAACTTCTGAAATCAATAACCTACATGCATTCGTCCCGATATCAATTGCTGCTAATTTCACTATCTATATGCAACTGCTTTTTATAAAGATAATTGTACGTCTCTATCTGAGAACGAACCTTTTTTCGACCTTGTGAAGATACATAGTTGTTGGTAAAGTTTACATCCAAAATCCTTGACTTAACGTTATCTGCCAGCTGTATCTCTAATATTTTTAAGATTTCTTCCTTAATCTGCAAATCATGAATAGGACAAGCTGCTTCTACCCTATGATCCAAATTGCGTACCATCCAATCTGCACTGGATATATACATAAGCTCTTTACCCCCTTGGTAAAAATACATAACCCTACCATGCTCAAGATATTGATCAACTATGCTAACAGCCAAAGGCTCTTTTTGTCCCTTTTTCAATAATTTCTTAATGGAATAGATACCCCTAATGATCAATCTCACTTCAACCCCTACTGAAGCTGCTTGATACAACTTCTCTACCAATTCTACATCACTAAGAGAATTTAACTTCAGAATTATTTTTGCTGGCCTACCCTTTTTGGCCTCCTTTACTTCTTTTTCAATTAGCCCATTTATTTGAGCGCGCATGTTAACTGGACTAACCATTAGTGTTTTACATTCCAACAACGCATTTTTATGTGCAATCGGATTTTCTAAATAATAGAAAATACGATTGATATCAGCCATCACACTTCTATTTGAAGTAAGCAAACAAAAATCACTATAAATATTAGCCGACTTTTCATTTAAATTTCCTGTGCTTACAAACCCATACTGGATTGTTTTGTTTCCCGCTCTCTTTTTGATGACACATATCTTAGCATGTACTTTCATATTGGGTATTCCCAATATTACCTTAACACCTTCTTCTTCCAATACTGATTTCCAAGCCAAATTTGCTTCCTCATCAAATCTTGCTTTAAGCTCAAGCATTACCTCCACTTTTTTACCATTGCGCGATGCATTCACTAATGCATTGATCACTTTTGAATCAGATGCCAAGCGATATGCTGTTATACGGATAGAAACAACCTCTGGATCGATTGCTGCTTCACGCAACAAATCAATTATTTTACTAAAAGAATGATAAGGAAAGTTGAGTAAAACATCTTTGTGCTGAATAACATCTGTAACGCGCAAAGATGTTTTGAGCTCAGGGTGCACAAAGGCAGATGCTTTCTTTTTAGCCTGCGGGAAAACATTGGGGAAATCCATGAAATGTTTAAAATTGTGAATCCTTCCGCCAGGAATAATACTCGATTTTGCATCCAGCTTTAATTTTCTAGTTAAAAAATTAAGCAAACCACTATCCATTTCTTTGTCATACACAAACCGAACAGGCTTCCCCTTTCTTCTTTTCTTTAATCCCTTTTGCATTTTTTCAACCAAAGAAGTACTGATATCATTGTCCAAATCTAATTCAGCATCTTTTGTCACTTTGAAAATATGAGCATCAAATTGATCATAACCAAAATAAGAGAATATATAAGGAAGGTTAACACGAATCACATCCTCTAGTAAGATAATATGCGTCTCGCTGCCAGAACTTGGTAAAATCAGAAATCTGCCAAGCGACTTAGATGGTACTTCAATTAAGGCATACTTTTGCTTATATGCTGATTTTTTCTGCCTCATCACAACTCCCAAGTATATACTCTTATCTCTTAGGTAAGGCATTTCAGGAATGGATTCAACCATCAAAGGAATTATGTTAGAGCGAACTTCCTGTTCAAAATAATTAACAACAAACGCTTTTTGTTCCTTATTCAATTGTTTTTCATTCTTAAGAAAAATCTTATTTTTTCTCAGTTCTAACTGAATATTAATCCAAATCCTGTCAAACTCACTTTGTTGCTGAAGTACAATATGCATCAACTCATTTAAGATTTCAACCGGATAGGCCTCCAAATGCATATTTAGCTTTTTGGAAGAAGCGCCTAATTCTTGCATCCTCTTAAGGGTAGCAACCCTTACCCGAAAAAATTCATCCAGGTTATTTGAAAAGATACCCAAGAAGCGAATCCTGTCTTTAAGTGGGACGGTTTTGTCATTTGCCTCCTGTAATACTCTTGCATTAAAACTTAGCCAACTTATATCTCTTGGAAGAAAACTTGGTTTTGCCATATTGCAATTTAAAGAAGCGAATTAGCTAGTTTTAATAACGAAAATGAATTTTATGTTAATTTAACCAACAAATGACGGGGTAAAGTGTGTAAATATCGACTACTAGTTTCTTTTTTCTGTATGACCATTTCTCTAAGTTGTTTCCCAAAAAATAAAACAACTAACGATACCCTTTTAGTTAATTTTCTTGGTAACCATTATGAATTGACTATCGAAAAAAATAAGATTAAAAATGCCCTGCTACAACTAAATGAAACCAAGAACACCAATCTCGCTCTTCCAATAACTTACCTGCAGCCAGCAATAAACAAAATAAATACTTTACAAAAAGAATTAAAATTGGCCGACTGGCTAGTTTATCAATTAATTAGAAGAATTGCAGAGCAGATTAATTCAAAATACGAGAATTATTCACAATACACACTAACAAAATTTGCATTGCTTTCTGCAATTGGTTTTGAGCCTTTAATATACACTTCAAATCAAAAAATTCTGTTGTATATAAAATCTAGTGATACTATTTATAATCTTCCAAATAAAATTATAAATGGAATTCAGTATATCTGCCTTAACTACCACGACTACCAATTTCAAATCAACTTTCAAACAGAAAAATTCTACAGAAGATTTGAGGAATTAAAGCAAAAAGGGAAAGACTTTAATTACCAGATTGCTTATTTAGCATCATTTCAACGTGAATCTTACTCAGAAAAAACTATCACATTCCAATATAAAAAGAAAAAAGAAAGCTATAATATTCTTATTAATACAGAAATGCAAGACTACTTCACCAATTACCCTGTAACAGAATACAGATACCAATT
>JBEBDP010000065.1:0-4058 GCA_041156925.1 Bacteroidota bacterium
GTGCAGGTCTTCAGGTGAATTTGTTCGATCAAACATTCTTTGTGATTCAAGCACAGTATAGAATGCCAGTTACTGTTAACGCTTCACACAATCTTTTCTACAGTTTCGGAATTCAAGGAACTCTTGGTAAATAAGATTGTATAAATCATATAAAAAAAGGGCATGTTTTACATGCCCTTTTTTTATTGGTCTTTTTTGCCAAATACCCTTTTTAATAAACCTCTTTTCTTGGTCGCAGTATCTTTAGAATTGATTTCAGTTTCCTTAACTGGAATTTGCTTGGGCATTTCCTTCTTGGGTGTTTCTTTAGGAACAGTTGTCTCTTCAAATTTCTTCGACTCAGAAACTACCTTCTCTTTACCATCACTGATAGGTATTTCAATGTATTCATCTGTCTGGAATCCTTCATCACCTTCAGCAGGTAATAGTTCATTCTGGTTAGCATCCTGGTAATCGAAAATGATTTCATTTTGCATATTAGGAGGTGGAATGAAAGCAGCTTCTGGATCTATGTTCAAGCTTTTGTCGTTAAAAACTTGCTGATAATAGTAAGCCCATGCTGGCATAGCCATTTGTGCACCTCCAGAAGTATAGAGAAGACGTAAAAACGGATCATCGCATCCTACCCAAACACCTGAAAGCAATTGTGGACTAAATCCGATGAACCAGCCATCTGCATTGTCATTGGTGGTTCCGGTTTTACCTGCAACTTGTCCCTTTACACCATAAGCCCAACGCAATGAACCTCCTGTACCAAAATCAACAACACCTTGCAGCATTTTTGTCATGATGTATGCCTCACTCTCACTAATTACTTCTTTTGTCTCGGCTCTGAATGAAGCCAACACATTACCATTTCTGTCTTCAATTCTGCTGATGAAATTGGGTTTTACATTAAAGCCTCTACCTGGAAACATGCTGAAGGCTTGTACCATTTCAAATAAGGATAAATCAGCCGCACCTAATGCAATTGAAGGGTAGGGAGGTATTGTATTTACGATACCACATTGCTTTGCAAAATCAATTGTACGTTGTACGCCTAATTGATTGATCAAATGAACAGCTGCTGGATTTTTTGAGAATGCCAAGCATATTGCCATTGGTCCACCTGTTCCATCAATCATTTTGCCACCCATGTTAATTGGTCCGCTTGGCATATTGGTTTCAGGAGTATAGCCATTCATTACACCCAAGGTGTACAATAATGGTTTGAAAGTTGAACCAACCTGTCTCTTTGTTTTGATATTAACGTGGTCGAATTTGAATCGCTTGAAACTGCTACCTCCAACCCATGCTTTTACATCACCTGTGAGTGGATCCATCGACAACAATCCAATTTGCATGATTTGTTTGTGGTAGCGAATTGAATCAAGAGGGGACATGATGGTGTCAGTCTCTCTGTTTGCATTCCAGGCAAATACTTTCATTCTGACGGGCTCCATGAAGCTTTGTCTTATTTCTTCATCAGTCAATCCATCTTCTTTTAAATTCCTCCATCTGTCGGTTTGCTTCATGGCATTGTCTAAAATTGCTTTGCCATCTTTCGACTTCCAAACGGAACCGTCTTTGATATTATACTGACTACTGAAAACCTTTTGCAAATTCTGCATGTGGCGATAAACCGCTACTTCAGCATATTCTTGCATTCTTGGATTGATGGTTGTAAATATTTTCAATCCGTCTTTGTAAATATCATATGGTTCACCAGTCTTTGGGTTTTCATTTTCCTTGCACCAATTCTTGATTTCATCCCTTAAAACTTCCCTGAAATAAGGAGCTATACCAGAGTTCTCATCAAGCTTTAGATAATTAAGCGCAATGGGCTGAATTTTTAGAGCTTTGGCTTCTTCTTCTGTCAAGTAATCATTCCTTACCATTTGGTCAAGAACTGTGTTTCTTCTAGCCATAGCAGCTTTAGGGTTCCTCCTTGGATTGTAACGGGTACTTCCTTTGAGCAATCCCACAAGCACGGCCGCTTCCTCTACTTGTAATTGACCTGGTTCTTTTTGAAAATAGGTCTTAGATGCATTTCTAATACCATAGGTTTCATCACCATAGTTTACCATATTGAGATAGAGGGTGACGATTTCTTCCTTTGTTAAATTTCTTTCTAGTCGGATTGCTACAATCCACTCTTTTAATTTTTCAATAACACGGGTAACACTTTTTCTGCTTTGTTGTCCGAGTAAAGCTTTTGCAGTCTGTTGGGTAATGGTACTTGCTCCTCCCTCACTTCCTAAAAACACTATTGCTCTTAAAAGACTTTTGATATCGATTCCGGAATGCTCATAAAATCTTTCATCTTCTGTTGCAATAAGTGCTTTGATAACGTTGGGAGAGATATCCTGGTATTTGACATTGATTCTGTCTTTGAGGTAAAATTTTCCCATCAAGCTTCCGTCATCTGCATAAATTTCTGAAGACGACATCATAGAAGGATTTTCTAATTCTTCTATCGAAGGAAGTTTACCAAAGGCGCCTAGATAAATAATTAAAATCAGGAACAAAGCCGCAGCCCATCCATAGAGAAATATTTTCCAAAAAATACGAATGGACTTTTTGGTTTCGCTGGTCTTTTTAGGATTCACGCTCATGGAGTAAAACTAAAGAAAAGCGCTGTCTTAAAGGGAAAAGAAAACCTTAAAATTTTCCGGGTAATTGTAGTTGCAGGAAGCGGATGTATTCGTCTGTCGACTTATCCTCTGTCATTTTTTTCAGGTTTTCTGGCGATACAATGATGAACTTGTATTTATCTGCCTGTAGCCAAGGGAAAATTTCCTTTGAACCAATCGGTGCCGTCTTCTCAACATAGCTAAGTGCATCTCCTGCATTGGCAAATACGCTAATCAGGATATAGGGTATTGAACCCACAGTGTTGTTTTGTATGTTGAGGCCGTTTGCAGCATATCTTTCTGCATGGTACCTTGCTAAAGCACGTTTGGCTTCATTGAGGTACACAATATCAATATCCTTTACTATCATCATCACAGCATAAGGGTCGCTTGGGTTGAATTGATATCGTGCTGCTTGCTGAACCACCACGGGCGCTTTAAATTGGGTAGAATCTACTTTTGCTTTGGCGGTAATGGGTTGTTGCGCAACTGCCTTGGGTGTTTCTTTTTTGACTATCGTTTGTTGTGGTTTTGGTGCAGGTCTATCATCTATCCAAACAAGACTGTCTTCTTTTAGTCTGGTGACTTGCATAGCTGTAAGTTCACTTTCAATTTCTGCACGTCTAGCTACAACTGCAGCTATAGATTTTGCTTTTTCTGATAATGGAGATTTTGGATAGAGTTCTCCAATTTTGTTCAGCGTGCTGATAGCTTCTTTATCATTTCTATTTTTGATATAATAGATCGATTCAATGTAAAGCAATTGTGCACTCCAATTATTTGGTCCAAATTGCTGATCAGCCTCTCTTTTAGCAGTCAGTGCTGTTTCAAATTGTCCAGATAAAAACAGGTCGTAGATCTTATTATAAGTTGTATTAATCAGTTTTTCTTTTGCTTCTTGTTGTTGCAATGCAGCTGCGGGATCAAGGAGTTTGATGGTTAGTTCGTCCTCGGGGAAATTGGCTGCAAGTAAATTTTTATAATAATTAGCTTGTTGGCTATTTTTTTGTTGTGCATAACAGAATGAAAGGTTATAGAAAAGTTTTGCTTTTAAATTTGTTTCAACTCCTTCATTTACGGCTTTCTCATACCATTCTATGGCTAAGGGCCAATCTCCCAATCTTTCTTGAAAAACAAATCCTAACTGAAAGTAAGTGCTTGTTTTTTTGAGTAGAGATGCCTGTTGTTGCGCAGCAGTTAACGGCAAATTGGCCTGAAGGCTTTCTACGGTAAGCGAAGGTTTTGTTTCTTGTTGAGCAGCTACTCTTCTAGCACCTTCTGGTCCTCTTTGTGAGACCATTCTTGTGCCATTGATGGCTGTCAGTCTCCTCCAATTATCTGCATTCGGTCTTGTTCCCCATTTGTTTTTGAAAGTAGTTTTTCCTTGTCCAATCAGCGTTGGATTATTGAAATACCATTCACCTTTTGTTTGAGTGTTGTTGAAAA
>JBEBDP010000066.1:0-3887 GCA_041156925.1 Bacteroidota bacterium
TAACCCAATTCTACATGAAGAGGTATTCGGACCTTTTTCAGTTGTTGTGATCTGTAATGATTACGCTGAAATGAAGCGAGTAGCAGAAGTAATGGAAGGACAACTGACTTCTACCATCATTGCAACAACAAATGATGTACAAGCAAATCAAGATATTATTGATGTTGTTTCAAGCAAATGCGGAAGAATGATCATGAATGGTGTCCCAACTGGTGTTGAAGTTTGTTTGGCCATGCAACATGGTGGTCCTTTCCCTGCATCTACAGATTCAAGGTTCACTTCAGTAGGTGCAGATGCAATCAAGCGTTTCGCAAGGCCCATATCATTTCAAAATTTTCCAGATCAATTGTTGCCCGAGGAACTAAAATCTGAAAATCCTTTATTGATCAACAGAATAGTTGAATAATGAAAAATATATTTATCGTCTTCTTGCTTTTTGCATTTCAATTCTCAGTAGCACAACAAGCTCCAGAACCCTCTCATCCTGTTTTGAAACAGGCGTTGAAAAGAATTGCTGACTTCAATAACGAGGAAAGAAGAATTGATTCAATGAGTGGGTTTACACTCGGACTGCATGGTGCAGCAGAAGCAAAGAGACGCTATGATTTTTTCATTGTTCTCGACAAAGAAATAAGAAGTATAAGCAAGTCGGAATTATCTTTTGAAGATGAAATCAACGCTGAATTACTCTTATACAGTTTTGAAGATGATATCTCTGATTACAGGTTCAAGGCTTATTTAAATCCTATTCTTTCTGAAGGAGGTTTCCATACCAATATTACTGGGATGTCCAATACCCTCATCAGAAGTCAAAAAGATGCGGAGGCTTATTTAACAAGGTTGAATGATATTCCCCGATACATGGAAGAACATTTTGCCTTGATGCGCGAAGGTTTGAAAATTGGAATAGCTCAACCATATGATGTAGTAAAAAGCTTCAACAATACTTACGAGATTCACATAGTTGGTCAGCCTGAACAATCTGTTTTTTGGAAACCATTTGCAAAAAAGCCAGCAAATATTTCAGATGCAGATTGGCAAACTATTACGACAAAGGCCAAGGATGTAGTTATGAATAAAGCTGTAGCAGGTTATAAGTCTGTAAAACAGTTTTTTGAAAAAGAATACCTGCCTAAAGCACCAGTCAAACCAGGTGTTTTGTATTTCCCAGATGGCCTAACATTTTACCAGGACAGGGTATCACATTTTACAACTACTGATTTAGGCTATGATTCAATTTTTAATATTGGGTTGAAGGAAGTTGCACGCATAAAGGCTGCAATGTATAATGTGAAAGAGGAAGTTGGTTTTAAAGGGGATATGAAATCATTTATCGAAATGCTCAGGACTGATCCAAAGTTCTATCCTAAAACAGGTGAAGATTTATTAAAGGAGGCTTCATTTATAGCCAAGAAAATTGATGGGAAGTTGCCTATGTTGTTTGGTAGGTTACCTCGACAACCATATGGTGTGGAACCAGTACCAGAGGCAATAGCGCCAACCTATACCGCTGGGAGATATTCTGGTGCGCCAATTAAAAGTACGCGCGCTGGTAATTATTGGGTTAACCTTTATAATCTTCCTTCACGAACTTTGTATACGCTTGAAGCACTAACCCTTCATGAAGCAGTGCCAGGGCATCACCTTCAAATGGCATTAACGCAAGAGTTGGAAAACCTACCAACCTTCAGAAGAAATCTTTATGTGAATGCTTTTGGTGAAGGGTGGGGACTATACGCTGAATCTTTGGGTTATGAAATAGGATTGTACAAAGATCCTTACAGTAGATTTGGACAACTGACGTACGACATGTGGAGAGCTTGTCGTTTGGTTATTGATGTTGGTGTGCACGCTAAAGGTTGGTCGCGACAACAATCAGTTGATTATTTAGCTGAAAACACAGCTTTATCCATGCATGAAGTGAACACTGAAATCAATAGATATATCGCTTGGCCGGGACAAGCATTGGCATATAAAATGGGTGAACTCAAAATTAAAGAGTTACGCAAACGTGCTGAGTCTGCGCTAGGCGACAAGTTTGATGTGCGAAAGTTTCACGATACGCTCCTCTCAGAAGGCACACTTACTTTACGCTTGATGGACAAGTTAATCGACAGGTACATCGCAGCCAACAAATAAGCAAATACAATATGTGGGATATACTGGAACAGTTTTTCTGCACCAAACCATCCATTGGTATTGATGATTAAGTAAACACCAATCACTAATTTTATTCCCTCCCAAACATAAGCGATAGGATTGCCATCCATCAATTCTGTCATTGCGTAGATGTAAGCAAAGATGAAAAGTCCGTATAGGAAAATACCCGGACTACCTATCGACGCAAGATTACCAAAGAGATAGGAAATGAATGATAATAGTATAAAGAGTTGTATGAAAGACCAAGTTTGTAAAGCTTTACTGCTTTCCGGATTGTATTTTTTGAAATCATACACATCTTCAATTTTATAAACAGGGTATTTTTCAGCAACATCAGCTGGTCTCCATCCTGTTGGCATAAACCAGATACGCAATTTATCATTCCAATTCTTTGTCCTCCATGCATCACTGATTAACAAAAACATGTGTTGGAAGTTAATTTTGACAGGGTTCCAAGTAGCTACAGGCCTAGTAATACCATACACTGGGGGAATATGATCTTGCTCCTCTTGGAAGGTGCCAAACATTTTATCCCATATGATAAATACCTGTGAATAGTTTTTGTCAATATATTCAGGATTGATTGCATGATGCACTCTATGATGGGAAGGTGTAACTATTATTTTTTCCAAGAACCCCATTTTCCCAATCAACTGCGTATGGTACCAAAATTGAATAAAAAGATGCAATGGTGCAACAATAGCTATCACGTTGCCTGGAACACCTAATAAAGCAGCTGGAAGAAGAAAGAATGTAAATATTCTGAAAAATACAGATATAGATTGACGCAAGGCACATGCAAGATTGAACTCCTCACTGCTGTGGTGAATGATGTGTGCATTCCAAAATACATTGGTTGTGTGTTGAATACGATGTATGCAATAACCTGAAAAATCAAGGGCAAGAAAAGCAATGATGTATACCCAAATATTTTCCTGTATATGAATCAATGCTAGATTTTCATACATCCAGCCATAGCTGATGATGGCAACGCTCAAACCCAATACATCCTTGGTAACATTTGTTACTCCTGATGATAAGGATGAAATCATATCCATTATTCGGACAGTATCCTTTCCTGTCTTCCAGCCATACCATTTTTCAAACAAAACAAGCATTAAAAAAATCGGCATGGCAATCAACAAAATCTTTCCATATGTCTCCATATCCAACTGATTTGTAAGCCTAATTTCGTTCATTTTATTTAATTTGTAACATCATGACTACAAATCCACTTTCTCTTCCACTGACAGCTGTTAAACATAATTGTACTGGACATGTTTTTGAGTGCGTTGACGCGCATACTTGTGGTAATCCTGTCCGCCTAGTAGTTGCAGGTGGTCCTGCATTGGAAGGGAATAATATGAGCGAAAAAAGACAGCATTTTTTGCGTGAGTATGATTGGATTCGAAAAGGACTCATGTTTGAGCCGCGTGGACATGACATGATGAGTGGAAGTATTCTTTATCCACCGCATGATCCTGAAAATGATTTTGCAGTTCTGTTTATTGAAACAAGTGGTTGTTTACCCATGTGTGGTCATGGTACCATTGGCACAATTACAGCTGCAATAGAATCAGGTTTGGTAAAACCTAAAGTGGAAGGAAAGATTAGGATGGAGGCCCCAGCAGGTTTGGTCGAAATTGATTATACCAGTAATAATGGAAAGGTCACTTCTGTAAAACTTAAAAACGTAGCAGGCTACCTTGATCAAGAAAATCTTGAAG
>JBEBDP010000067.1:0-8629 GCA_041156925.1 Bacteroidota bacterium
TTCTTTGATTGGTACATTTATGATTTTTCCTTTGTTAGGCTTCTCCATCAATACACTTTCATTGTTGGGTATGGTCTTAGCGATTGGTTTGGTAGTCGACGATGCCATTGTGGTAGTGGAAGCAGTAATGCATCATCTGCAACATGGATTGTCGCCTAAAGAAGCGACGAAGAAAGCAATGAAAGAAGTAGGCGGACCAGTAGTGGCTATTGCTGTAATTCTTTGTGCGGTATTTATTCCTGTTGCTTTATCAGGCGGTATAACAGGTAGGTTGTATCAGCAGTTTGCAATTACTATTGCCATCTCTGTTGCTTTCTCTGCATTTAATGCATTGACATTGAGTCCAGCACTTGCTGCAATATTGTTAAAACCACCAACTGAGAAAAAAGGATTGCTAGCAAGGTTCTTTGCAGCATTTAATAGAATGTTTGATAAACTCACTTTTGGTTATGCTAAAATAGCTGGCTTCGCTGCAAGAAAATTAGTATTTACTGTAGGTATATTATTGCTAATTGTATTTACAACTGGGGTACTTGGAAAGTCAGTTAAATCTGGTTTTCTTCCTGAAGAAGATGAAGGTTATTTCTTGATGGCAATACAATTACCTGATGCTGCATCTTTAAACAGGACAGAAGCGGTAAGCACAAAAGTGCAAAAGTTGTTGTCTAAAGTAGAAGGTATAGAATCAGTTGCTATTATCAATGGTTATGATTTGTTATCTGGGACTGCCAATCCAAATACAGCAACAGCGTTTATGGTGTTAGAGCCATGGGATGAGCGTGAGCACAAAGCATCTGAATTGATCAAGCAGGCCAATGCAATTATGGCTACGCAGATAACTGATGGAACAGCATTTGCTTTTGGTCCGCCTCCAATACCAGGCTTGGGTAGTTCTGCAGGCTTTAGTTTGATGTTGCAAGATCGTGCTGGTAAATCACCTGCCTATCTTGCAGAGCAGACCAACAATTTTATTGCAGCTGCTTCAAAGCGACCTGAAATTGGAAGAATAACAACCTTCTATCGTTCCAATACACCACAGAAAAGTATTCAAGTAGATGAAGATAAAGTGGAGAAATTGAACATGAGTTTATTAGAAGTGAATGGAAGTATATCTGCTTTGTTGGGTGGTGCGTTCGTCAATAATTTCAATGCATTCGGACGACAGTACAGAACCTATGTACAAGCAGATGCGCAATACAGAAGCAAGCCTGAAGATTTGTCGATGTTTTTTGTCAGAGACAATAAAGGACAGATGGTGAATCTATCAACACTTGTAAAAGTGAAGGATACATCGGGTCCGCTATTCACCAATCACTTTAATATTTATCGATCTGCTGAAATCACCGGAGCACCTGCTCCTGGTTACAGTTCTGCTGATGCATTGAATGCATTGGAAGAAGTAGCCAAAGAAGTATTGCCTGCAGAAATGGGATACCAATGGAGTAATTTATCATATCAAGAAAAAGAAGCAGGTGGTAAATCATCTACAGCATTTTTAATGGCTTTGGTATTTGTGTTTTTGATACTTGCTGCACAATATGAAAGCTGGAAACTTCCATTTAGTGTTTTGTTAGGGACACCATGGGCGGTCATGGGCGCATTGTTAGGATTGTACATTGGAGGATTATTTGCAACCACCTACGTCAACAACATATTTGCACAAATTGGATTGGTTATGTTGATTGGATTGAATGCCAAGAATGCCATCCTCATTGTGGAATTTGCAAAATTGAAAATGGATGAAGAAGGAATGCCTGCATTACAAGCAGCAATTGAAGGAGCGAAGTTGAGGTTTAGGCCCATCTTAATGACATCACTAGCATTCATCTTGGGTGTAGTGCCGTTGTTAACTGCAGCTGGTGCAGGTTCTGAGGCAAGAAGAGTTATGGGTACCACTGTATTTAGCGGAATGGTTGTCGCTACCATTGTAGGTGTAATCTTGATACCTGCATTATTTGTATTAATTGAAGGAAGAAAAAAAGTGCAGCCTTTGGCCAAAGAGGCATCACCATCAAATTCAGCAGATCATGCGTAAATCGTTTAGTTTTCTAATAGGTATTGTAGCCCTTTCATTTGTTTACAGCAGTTGTGTTGTAGGACCACAATATGCTACACCCAAACAAGATCTCCCAAAAGATTTTGGAACCGGTTCACAAGTTGATTCCAGTGCATTGGTCAAGTGGTTTGAATTGTTTCAAGATACTGCTCTGCAAAGCATCATAAAGACAACATTGACCAACAACAAAGATTTGGCGACTGCTGCTGCAAGAGTAGACGAAGCAAGGTTTCAGCTGGATGTTGTTAAAGTAAATACATTACCTTCTTTTGGATATACCGCGCAGACTGGTGGAGGTAAAGCAGATCCTAGTGCTCTCCGCGTTGCAGGTGGATTTAATTCTGGTGTCAATAAAGCATTTGGCGTATTGAATTGGGAATTGGATTTATGGGGTCGTTTGAAAAGGACAACTGAAGCTGCTAGGGCACAGTTGCTTGCACAGCAAGGAGTAACAAATGCATTGAAAGTGAGTTTGGTAGCAGAAGTAGCGAATGCTTATTTCCTGTTATGTGATTTAGATAATCGATTAGTAATTGCACAGCGTACATTAGAAGCAAGAAAAGAATCGACTAAAATCATCAATGATAGATTTGAAAAAGGTTATGTTGCTGAATTAGATAAATTACAGGCTGTGCAACAAGAAGCATTTGCAGCTGCCTTGATACCAAATATCAAAAGACAAATTACGCAAGTAGAAAATGCTTTGAATGTATTGATGGCAAGAATGCCGCAATCTATAACAAGAGGGCAACAATTATTTGCACAAACACTTACACCTGTAATACCAGTCGGCTTGCCTTCTCAACTATTAGAGAGAAGACCAGATATTGTTGCAGCAGAACAGAGTTTAAAAGCGCAATTCCAAAGAATTGGTATTGCAAAAGCTGCCATGTTTCCAACACTATCCTTGACTGGAATATTAGGATTTGCTAGTCCACAATTGAGTAGTTTAGTAAGTGGAGGATTTGTTGCCAATGGTTTTGCTGGAGTAACAGGACCTATATTTCAATTCAACCAAAATAAGAACCGTGTTTTGGTTGAGCAAAAGCGGACTGAACAAGCGCAGTTGCAATATGAACAAACTGTTATTCGAGCCTTTGCTGATGTAAACAATGCGCTCGTTCAAAACAGTACCTATGCAGAAGAGTATGCAAGAAAAAAAGAGCAAGCTGATGCTGCGAGTAAAGCCTATGGTTTGAGCAAGGCACGTTATGAATACGGATACACTTCCTATTTAGAGGTTTTAATACAAGAGAACAGTTTGTTTGATGCAGAACTACAAGTATCTGCACTCTACCAGCAGCGACTTAATGCAATGGTTGCATTATACAGATCTCTTGGTGGAGGATGGGAATAATTTACTTATGCGTTTTGTATTAGTATTAATCTTATTCATTTGTATTTCTGAAGCTGAAGCGCAACAGGCTCAGTCATGGTTTTCTATAAACGCTCCATTTCGAAAGGGAAATTGGGAGTGGCATAATGATGCTGGATATAGAAATGAATTGAAAAGATTCACAACACAGCAATTTTTATTCAGGACAGGAATAAGACATTATTTTACCGATAAAGTAAGTGCTGCTTTTGGATATGCTTTTTTTGACACTAAAGTACAGGGGGTTGAGTCCACTGAGTTTGGTCCCGAGAATAGATTGTGGCAAGAGTTTAACGGCGTAGTTCAGTTAAATGAGCGTAATTCTTTCCTTCACCGCATTCGGACTGAAGAACGGTGGTTTAGTCAAACTAGTATAGGAGAATCATTTTTTGGTTTTCGATCTAGGTATAGAATTGCTTTTCAAAGAAACCTTAATAAAGACATCGATCTTCAGATTTATAATGAATTAATGTATCAATTGCGTGATACTCAATTTGACTTTAATCAAAACAGAGTTGGATTAAATTTCTTTGTCAAGTTGAGTGGTAAGGCTCAAGTGAATCTTGGTTATACTTACATGTCAACCTTGCAAGCTCCGTTTCATTTGATTTTGATTGGTTTTACAAAACGATGAAGCTGCATTAATGCGACTTTAGAAAAGCAATCGCTTTACTGTAGGAGTCTGCTGCTGCATCAGCATTAAAACTTGGGTTACTTGGATTAGCAAATCCATGACCCGCTTCATATTTATGGGTGACTAAATTTTTCCCTACAGCTTTCATATTATTTTCAAATTCCGTAACCATGGCTGGAGCGGGTGAACGATCTAGGTTGCCAAAGAAGCCAATCACATCACATTGAATCGACTTCAATTTTTCTAGATCATTTTCTGGCCTTCCGTAAAACATGATTGTTCCTTTTGCTTGTGAGCCTGCAAGTATGGCTGATTGAAGGCTCCACATACCCCCAAAACACCAACCGACTGTATAAATTGAGGCTTTGTCACCCGCAAGTGTTATGGCTCCACGGATGATGTTGGTGAGTCTGTTCATATCAACACTGCGCATAATTTTTGCTGCAGAGTCAGCCTTCGCTGCAACTTTTCCATCGTACATGTCTACTGCTAGAATATTCATATCCTGTAAATCTTTGGAATACTTATCAGCCTCGTGCTTGATGTTTTCATTGAGTCCCCACCATTCTTGAATCACAATCAACCATTTCTTTGATTTCTTTTTGCTTGGGATGAAATAACCATTGGCCATTAAACCGTCCAAAGTTTTGTATTGTATCATGCTCCCCAACAAAGGCTCTTGGCTAGCTTTTCTTACATCTGGGTGCATATTTGCAAATGCAGGCGTTGAAGCTTCTTGTAAATAAGCTTCAATAGTTTCTGAGTTCATACACGTGATGACTTCTTCTTTATTGATCATGCTGCGTTGTTGGACAGGTTTATTCCAAGATGCCCACATAACAGAAACAACAATTAGCGGAAGAGCAAACAAAAACTTTTTCATTTTCTTGATTTATATGAAGATAAACACTGTATTGCTGAGTTTGTTTGCGATTAAATAAAAAACCCGCCTAATTAAGCGGGTATTTTATGAGTTGAATTATTTTTTATTGTTTGACGATTTTACTTTGATGGATAATCGTTTCATTGTTTGTGATTCTAACAAGGTAGATACCTTTTGCATTTCTTGACATATCCACTTTCACGGTATTTATTGTTCCAGCAATTGTATTTACTGTTGTTGTCGAAACCTGTTTGCCAGTCAGGTCAAATACTTCAATCACGCTTTTCCCATCTATAGCAATTAGTTTCACCAAGAGTTCATTTGAAATAGGGTTAGGGTATAGCTGAACTTCTTGAGCCGCCTCACTTCCTTCTGTCGATGTGCCAACATTTAAGGTTAAATCGGTATTTGTTGTATTTACTGGAATATTTCGTGCTGCAGTTCCAGAAGCCACACGCAAGGTGTAACATCTTGTTGCATTGTTTGCAGCTGCGTTTGCGCCATATACTTCTACGTAATAAATTCCTGGCACAGCTGTATAATTGAAAGACTCATTTCTTGTACCTGTTCTTGCAGCTATAGCAACTTGTATTCCAGCACTATTTCTTAATCGAATATTGTAGTCTGCAGGCAGTGTTGTAAGTGACACAGTTATTCTTCCTCCTGTAGTGATGGTGAATTTATAATAATCAATATCGCTAGCTGGACTAATCAATCCTGTTACATTGGTATTAAAGGGAATTATAGCTGCTCCTGCTAATGTGCCGTTCAAATCATTATCCAAAGAATTTTGACAACTGGTAACTACACCTATGGTAGTAGTAGTAAAACTAGCAGAAATATAAGCACCAGAACCAGCAGGGCAATTTGCTCTTACTCTCCAATTATAAGCTGAGCCTGAATTTAATCCTGTTAATGATGCGGTAGTAGTAGTTTGTGTAGCATTCAAAACCGTCCAAGTTGTGGTTGTATTTAGTCTGTATTCAATTGAGTAGCTAGTTGCATTAACTACAGGGCTCCAAGAAAGATTTACACTGTTAGTGGTTATGCCTGATGATGTTAAACCAGTCGGATTTCCGCATGCAACTAATGTTGTAAAGTTGGAAGATACAGAAGTACCAGAACCTGCAGAACAATTTGCAGTAACTCTCCAGTCATAAGCAGTACTAGCTGTTAGTCCAGTTAGTGAGGCCGTAGTAGTAGTTTGTGTAGCATTTACAACAGTCCATGTTGTAGCAGAATTCAATTTATATTCTACCAAATAGCTTGTTACATTGGGTACAGCTGTCCAACTGATATTTGCGGATGTTGCAGTAATAGGAGATGAAGTTAAACCCGTTGGACTTCCACATAAAGCAGGGCTAGTGATTGTAAAGTTTGTATTACTGATATCAAAGAAAATATTTCCTACTGCTTCAATTTTAATTCTAGCAGTAGTACTAAGATTGTTTGGAAGCGTCACGGGATGTAATCCATCATTTGGGGTACTTTCTGACAGTACTATTGGGAAAGTTTGACCACCATCTGTGCTCAATGAAATTTTTACATTGGCGCAGTTGATTGGCGCAAGATTAGTCCTATTTACACTCCATGTAACATTTTGAGTTGTACCTGCACCCCATGAAACATTTGTATTGGGTGCAGTCACAGCAAATGGTCCTGCTGTTCCGTGTACTGTAATTACCACATCAGCAAAAGATGTTTGTCCTACTTCATGTAATGTTGAACTAAATGGTGCATTATCCCTAACCGTGAGTCTAAAATTAAGTGTTCTGGCTACTGAACTAAGCGCTTCAATATTAGCGCCAATATCACCACCAGGTAGAGGACCTGTTACATTTCCTCCAGCTAAAATTGTTGAAAGCTGAGGGAAATATCTTGTAGGAGAGCTTGTCGGTCTAAAACTGATCCAGTTTGGTCCAGTTGTTTTCGCTTCGCTTGCAATACTAGCTGTACCAGTAGTTGTAGAATTATCATTTTGCTCCCAACAGTAGGTTAGTGCATCTCCATTTGCATCAGTTGCTGATCCTGTCAAGAAGAATGGAGTGCTTATAGGGATAGTGTAATTAGTGAGGGGCGCAACTACTGGCGTAGCATTAGTTGATGTAATCGAAAAAGTTGATCCGCATGTTTTGGTTGCAATATTATTTTGAATTTGTTCAATTGATGCTTGATGAAAAATATCAATGGAATGGGGCGCAACATCTTGAGCAGTAATACCTGCATAGCTCATTATGGTAATTCCAGAGCCAACTTCTTTGTGTACACCGGTACCTTCTGTATTCATTGAAAAGGTGTGGTTAGCGCCCAGTTGATGCCCAATTTCATGGGCAACATAATCAATATCGAAATTATCTCCTTGAGGAATGCCATCAGCGGGCGATGTGATTCCACTTCCTTTGCCTGTATTGCAAACACATCCAATACAACCTGCATTACCACCTCCGCCTGTGCTCCCAAACATATGGCCAATATCATAGTTGCCTTCACCAATTATATTTGTAAGGGTTGTTTGCAATTGACTGTTCCAAAGCGATAGCGTAGGCGAATAAGGGTCAGTCGCAGGATTATAATAAATTACATTTGTCGATGCAGGAATGAGCTCTAAATGGATAGCTAGGTCTTTTTCAAAAATGGCATTACAACGGGTCAATGTTGCATTAAATGCAGCCAATACCCTGGCTTGTCTATCAGAAGTTGTTGGCATTGCACCAAAATAGTTAGCATATTCTCCGTTACAGGAAAGAGCTAGTCTTAATACTTTCAGATTTCCTCCTGAGCTAGCAATACCAATTGGAAGGTCTGTTACAATTTGATTTAATGCTGAAGTTATTTGCTGATCTTGTGTATAGCAGTTCCAAGGTAGTTGACCAGAAGAGCGTTGAGATTTAAAAACCGCATAGGTTAGTTTATCTTCTGTATAAGGTTCAATATACTCCTCTTCTTTGCCATCTCTTAAAATCATTGTTTGGATGCCATGTGGGGATATGCTAAGTCTTAGACGGGCATTTTTGTCAGTTATGCCTTTTCCTGCGAAGGATCTTATTTCTCTAAATTTTGATTGAAGTTGTGGTTCAAAATTTGAAGCCTCTTTAATTTCGAATTCTTCAATGCCCCCATCTGCATTTGGCAGGGATATTATGATATTTGATAGATTTCCTCTTAGGGCAGTATTTAAATAGGCACGCATCCTACTTAAATTTGCATCAAATAATTTGTAGTTGGAAGGAAAATTTGTTCTTGAGGCAGCTTTTCCAACGCTGAGTATCCCAATACCGTGTTCTTTCCAGAAATTGTTTTGTTGTGAGTAGACTTGATAGGAAAAAAATAGAATGGAAATGAAAAAGAACAAAATTCTTTTCTTCATGATAAGGGGTATTAGTTTGGGATCTTAACAAAAATAATATTATTTTATGCCATTTCCTAGCTATTTTTAGTTGATGGAACTTGAGTTTAGCTAACAGCTATACAATTGACTGATAACTAGTTGTCTATTTAAAAAAATAAAAATATTTAGAGCTCAAATCGAATACCTTGTGCCAATGGCATGGCTGTACCGTAGTTGATGGTATTGGTTTGTCTGCGCATATAGGCTTTCCAACTATCAGATCCGCTTTCTCTTCCACCGCCAGTTGCTTTTTCTCCGCCAAATGCGCCACCAATTTCTGCTCCACTTGTGCC
>JBEBDP010000068.1:0-4370 GCA_041156925.1 Bacteroidota bacterium
CTTTGAAATCATGGTGACAACTGCCTTTGGTGGTAGACGCCACCCCAACCCACTCATCCAATCCAACAAACTTGAATTGAGTTGTATCAATATTTTTTTCAATCGCTTTTTCAACAAATAAAGCAGCAGCTCTTTTAGGGGAGTTCCCAGAAGCAAAACAAATGAGAGAAGTTGGCTTCTCTATTAATTGGTTAACAAGTTCATTAGCCATGAAATCAGAGAGCTGTTCATTATCAAGAAATATTTTAGTTGTCATCTTTATTTTATTTATAGTTTGAGTTAGAAAGTTAATCTTATGTAATGAACTAACTATAAAAATTTTGTGAACACAAAAAGTAGCCAAATTCTAAAAGAATTGTTTTTGAAATTAAGAAATACCCAATTAAGTAGTAACTTATAACTAACGAATACTTTTTGCCATGAGAAAATTAGTAACCCAACATTTATTAGTACTCTTAATTTCGATTTTTAGCTCATTATCATCTTTTGCACAGCAAATACAAGAGAAATCAAGAATCATTGTTATTGGAGCACATCCAGATGATTGCGATAGCGATGCAGGTGGTACAGCTGCTTTGCTAGCAAGTATGGGGCATGCTGTAAAATTTGTTGCTGTTACCAATGGAGATGCTGGGCATCATAAAATACAGGGCAAAGCCCTTGCAGAAAGGCGTTATGCTGAAACACAAGAGGTTGCCAAGAGACTTGGGGTCAGTTATGACGTTTTAGACAACCATGATGGAATGCTGATGCCTTCTTTAGAAGTACGTTTACAGATTATCAAAAAAATAAGAGAATGGAATGCTGATGTGGTAATAGCTCCTCGTCCGAATGACTACCACCCTGACCACAGATATACAGGAGTGTTGGTGCAAGACGCAGCCTATATGGTAGCTGTCCCCAATATTGCATACGATGTGCCCGCACTAAGGAAAAACCCAGTTTTCTTATATACAAGAGATCGTTTTCAAAGACCCAATCCATTTAGGCCAGATATTGCCATAGATATCTCAACAGTATTTGAACAAAAGATGAGAGGATTAGATGCCCACGTTTCACAATTCTACGAATGGATGCCCTGGATTGGCCATTATGAAGAAGAAGTTCCACAAAGCAAAGAGGAAAGATTCAAATGGCTAATGAAACAATACGATGAACAAATGGCCCCAGATATTCGTGCCTCACTTGCCAAATGGTATGGTGAACAAGTTGCAACAAAAGCAAGATATGCAGAAGCATTCGAGATTTGCGAATACGGCGCACAGCCCTCAGAAGCAGAAATCAGAAGGCTATTTCCAATGCTGGTCAAACAAAAATAATATCAAGAAAAATGAAGAACAGTATTAATTCAAGCAGGTTAATTCTTACTATCTCATTCTTGTTATTTGCAATCAGCAGTATAGCGCAACTAAAAGATAGTACAACCTTGGTTGTAAAAAAGACAAAAGACTTCACCATCAATGGTAATGGAAATGCTGCAGAGTGGAACGCTACTGCCTATTTGGAACTACCAAAAAGAAAGAGTGGCTCAATGGATTACCAAACAAAAATGAAAATTCTTTATTCAGAGACAGGAATATATTGTCTTTATCAATGTGAAGACAAAATAATTACGTCTACTATCAAGGCTGATTTTGAAGATATTTATAACGAAGATGTTGTTGAGGCATTTTTCTGGACAGAGGAAAGTTCTGTTATTTACTTCGAGTATGAGTTATCACCATACAATTATGAACTACCAATTCTTGTACCCAACTACAATGGAAAATTTCTTGGTTGGCGACCTTGGCATTATGAGGGAAGTAAAAAAACGCGACATGCTACAACCATCAACAAAGATGGAGATAAAGTCATTTCGTGGACGGCAGAATTTTTCATTCCCTATAAATTGATGGAACCATTACAAAATATGCCTCCAAAAAAAGGCATGAAATGGAGGGCGAATTTTTACAGAATCGATTACGACAAGGGAACAACCTATTGGTCGTGGCGCCCAACCAGAAAAAACTTTCACGACTACGAAAGTTTTGGAACCATCATATTTGACTAAACTTATTCTCCCGGATGATATACTCTTTTTGCTGCTTTCATCACAGCTGATTTATCGAGTGTCATTGGCTTGGTTTTTTGTTGTAGAAACAAATCGACTTGATCGCCAAAATGTGGACTACCTTCTTTTGATGATGCGCCATATGTATTTGATGTCTCAATAATGGGCAAGCCATTTTTCGGGAACCTTACAAATGCGATGTAAGCATCTCCACCTGTGATTTTTCTTTTACCATCCCTAAATGGAACTCCCCATTCTGGTGCGAGTAAATCAGGAAAACCCGGACCAGGAAATTCCTGATTACCTCTTACCAATTTTTGAATATCCCCGAGTTTAAGGTCCATGGTACCAAAATTTTTCAACATGTAGGTCTTAACTGCTTCCATTACCTGCTCTGAAAAAGCCTTGGTCAATATTTGAGGATCTTTGCCGCGCATGGCAGCAGCAACATTTTCATAAATAAGTAAAAACACAGCAGCCCCTTTACTATTGGGATCTCCTGATCTATCCCAGGCATTCAGGTTATTCAAAAGTGTATCATACTGAGGATAATCTTTTGCTGTCATCATTAATAATGTATCAATACCATATGGATACTGCAATTGCTGTGGTAAACGACGATCGTATTTCACTTTCTTGAAATATTCATAATCGACTGGTCCATTTTTTGGAAACAACTCTAGAAATCTTACACTCCTGTTGTTGTGATTGGTCTCCCAACCATCTTCAACTGGAAATTGCTTTGCGGATAGATTATCATTATCGGCAGTCGCGTAAAATGACGAATGATTGGTATTGAATAAGAAGCCACTAGTTGGATTAACATACTGCGGCAATTTAGTAATGGAACGAAAATCAGTCCATAAGGTTGAAGATGTATTACCAGGTATGGTTTTTTTCCAATCATACTTACCATTACCGTTTCTTATTGGCATCAATGCATTGTTGATATAGAATATAGTATCATTTCTATCCGCATACATGATGTTAAACATAGATAATCCTTGTAAGCTAATTGCCTTGTAGAACTCAGTATAATTCTTGGCCTTGTTCATTTTATACCACTGCTCTAAAGCACGTATCTCCATATTGGCGCCTAAGCGTATAGAAAAAACCCCTTGATCATTCTTCATTGTTGCGCCATATTTACTCCAAAATAAATCACGGCTGACAGCAATTGGCACTCCTTTGATCCTCAATTTGATTTTCTTTTTTTCAAGTTCAACCCATTGTCCATCAAACATGTATTGATTACTATTATTGGGATTCATCTGCAACTGAAACACATCTACTCTATCACAAAGGTTCACTGTATGCGCCCATCCCAAATTTTCATTTACTCCATGTAAAATGGCTGGTCCCCCTGCTAGTAAACCACCCAAAGCATTCCATCCTTCTTCGCTGTTGACATGGGCCTCATAAAAAGCTTCCGGACCTTCATTGGGCTGATGGGCATTAATAGCAAGAAAGGCCTCGCCGGTCGCTGTTTTTGATGGATGAACAGCTATTGCGTTTGAACCCATTTTTTCGTAATCAATAATTGGATTCATATTGTTAGAATAAATCGCACCTAAAACGCGGTCGGCTCCATTGAAGACCGTCAAAGCCAAGACGGAGGATGCGACGTAATCTTGCAAAGTGATTGGAAACAAATCCTTGTGCAAAACTTCTTCTGGATGTTTTACTGCATAATCATTTAATCCTTGAACATATCCAGTAATCAACTTTATAAATTCAGGAGATAGCGTATTCCATCTCTCTTCAGTTATTTCACGGCACCTGAATAGGGCAAATGCATAATCAGCAGCAACAGCATTTTTACCAAAAGTTCTTCCCATCAATCCCTTTGAAGGAAGAGCAACACGTTGCAAACTTTTAAAATCATCTTCTGCATGTGCCCAAGCTAATCCATATGATACTTCAGCGTCTGTCTTGGCAAAAATATGTGGCACACCATAACTATCTCTTGCTATTGTTACTTGTTTAGAATCAATTTGTGCAGAAACAGTCAAGGTTGACAAAAGCAAAAAAGCGAGTAATCTCATGGTGATTATATTATACTGTAAAATAGACTTATTAAAGTATAGCTAAAACAGTTATTTTAAGTTTAAGTTCAATAGGCGACCTATTGAATTGATAATTTTTAACCGACATTTGAACCATGATCAGAAAGGAAACAATAGATTTTCTTAAAAAGCTAAAAAAGAACAATTCCAAAGAGTGGTTTGAAACTAATCGTGGGAATTATTTGACCGCCAAAGAAAATTATCTTGGTTTTGTTGCTGAAGTTCTAAATAAACTTAAATCAACTGATACCACA
>JBEBDP010000069.1:0-3365 GCA_041156925.1 Bacteroidota bacterium
AATTGATTGCAAATGCAGTGGATGCAACACAAAAATTAAAAACCTATGCTTCAACGGGTGAAGCGAAGGGAGAATTGGGAGAATTGAGGATTGATGTGGTATTGGACAAAGAGGCAAAAACTCTTACGATCAGTGATAGGGGAATTGGTATGACTGCCGAGGAGGTGGATAAATACATCAACCAGGTAGCTTTTTCAAGTGCAGAAGAATTCCTGGAAAAATACAAGGGGCAGAATGAAGCGAATATCATTGGCCACTTCGGACTAGGATTTTACAGTGGATTCATGGTGAGTGAAAAGGTAGAATTGAAAACGCTTTCATACAAAGAAGGTAGTGAAGCAGTGGTATGGGAATGTGATGGTAGTCCAGAATTTACCTTGCAGCCAACCGACAAAAAAGAAAGGGGAACTTCAATTGTTTTGCATATCAACAATGAAAGTGAAGAGTTCTTGGATGCATTCAGAATAAAGAATGTACTTGATAAGTTTTGTAAGTTTTTGCCTGTTCCTATTTTCTTTGAGGACAACCAAATCAATAATACCAGTCCCGCTTGGATCAAAAAACCAGCTGAACTTGAAAAGAAAGATTACGAAGAGTTTTACAAATCACTTTATCCATTCAACGAAACTCCTTTGTTCTGGATTCATTTGAATGTTGATTATCCTTTTACACTCACTGGTATTCTTTATTTCCCAAAGATTAAACAGTCGTACGAAATTCAAAAGGATAAGATTCAGCTATACTCTAACCAGGTTTTTGTAACGGATGAAGTAAAAGATATTGTCCCTGAGTTTTTAATGCTTTTGCAAGGTGTAATTGATTCACCAGATATTCCATTAAACGTAAGCAGAAGTTATTTGCAAGGCGATCCGAATGTAAAAAAGATCAACAACCACATTACCAAGAAGGTAGCAGATAAGCTCGATGAGATTTTCAGAAATGAAAGAAAATCATTTGAAGAAAAATGGGAGAGCCTTGGTTTGTTTGTGAAATATGGAATGATCACAGATGATAAGTTCCGTGAAAAGGCTGATAAATTCCATATCATGCAAGATGCCACTGATGGAAATTTCTATACACTCGAAGAGTATAGAATGGCCGCGGAAACTTTGCAGAAAAATAAAGAGGGTAAGTTGGTCATCTTGTATGCAACAGACATCGTTCAACAGGATGCATACATCAAGGCTGCACAAGCAAAAGGATACAAAGTAGTTAAAATGGATACTTTGGTGGATGCCTCTTTTATCGGACAAATAGAGTCTAAATGGGAAAATGTTCAATTTACCAGAGTTGATGCTGATATCACCGATAACTTGATTGATAAACAGGATGATAGTAAGTCTGTGCTTTCTAAGAAAGAGGAAGAACAGTTGAAAAAAATGTTTGATTTTAAACTTGCTGACTTAACGCTAACAGTTGAAGTGAAAGGTTTAAGTGTTGATGCGCCTCCTGTTGTTGCTACTCGTCCGGAATTCATGCGTAGAATGAAAGATATGGCATCCATGAGCGGACCAATGGGAAGTTTCTATGCTAATATGCCTGATGAGGTTACACTTACAGTGAATGGGAATAGCCCGATGTATGCTTCAATACTCAAGCTAAAAGATGAGGCTCAACAGGAAAAACAAGTTCGTAATCTTGCAGATTTGGCTTTGTTATCTCAAGGAATGTTGAAGGGTGCACAGCTTACAGATTTTATCAAACGCAGTACAGAGTTGATGCATGAAGCAGTGTCTGGCAAATAAAAGTTACTCAGATGAATATAAAACGGGACCTGCAATGCGGGTCCTATTTTTTTCCAGCAATATCAAAGTCGATTACCTTAAGCTGTAAGGTAGTTACATCACGAAAATTATTTTCTTCCAAATGAAAGACAATGTCCAAGGTTGAATTTTGTTCAAGCAGGTTGTATTTTTCTGCCATGCCAAAACCAATACCGGTTATTTTTAAACCATTTTTTTCTACCTCAAAACGCACATGTTCTTCTTTCACAATCCGGCATCCTGTGTTGTTTACATTGCGAATGCAAAAAACCGGTTTCGGATTTTCTGGTCCGAATGGTTCCATCTGTTCCAGTATATTGTAAAAATTCGGAGTTAAATCCTCAAGTGTAAGTTCAGCATGTATTTCCAACTCTGGAATCATTTGTTCCTGCGTTAAAGAAGCTTCTGCAATTGCCTCAAATTTTTCTTTGAATGCAGTTAGGTTTTCTGGTAATAAGGTCATGCCGGCAGCAAAATAATGACCACCAAAACCAAAAAGTAAATCACTGCAATGTTCTAGTCCATCATGTATATTAAATCCAGGAATGCTTCTTGCACTTCCGGCAATTAATGATCCGCTTTGTGTTAAAACAATGGTTGGTTTATAATATCTTTCTAAGAGTCTGCTTGCAACAATTCCAATAACACCTTTATGCCAATTGGCATCGTAAACCACAATTGCCTTTTTGGAAGATAAGCTAGTATCTGCTTCCAATTGCGCAATGGCTTCAATTGTAATACTTGCATCAGCTTCTCTTCTGTTGGTATTATCGTTTTGCAACAACAATGCCAATGCTTTTGCTTTTTCTGGATCCTTTTCAATGAAGAGTGATACGGCCTTTTTAGCATCATCCATTCTGCCAGCTGCATTGATTCTTGGACCAATCATAAATGCGAGACTGGAAACAGTCAGCGATTGTTGAACCTTGCTTAAATCAATCAATGCTTTTATGCCAGTCGATGGATTTTCATTTGCTTGTTTGATACCAAGAAATGCCATGATTCTATTCTCTCCTGTAATGGGCACAATATCAGCTGCAATTGCTGTAGCCACCAATTCTAAATAGGGGAGATAGCGTGTTTCGTCAACTGACAAGGTTATAGATAAGGCCTCGATTAGTTTGAAACCTACACCGCATGCACAGAGATCTTTGTAAGGATAAGTACAATCAAATTGTTTCGCATTTAGAATGGCTACTGCTGGTGGTAATGTTGATCCTGGTAAGTGGTGGTCGCAAACAATTGTATCAATATTATTTTGGTTTGCAATATCAATTAGGTCGACTGATTTAATTCCGCAGTCGAGTGTGATCAATAATTTGAATTCATGTTCAATCGCATAATTGATGCCCATTTGCGATAGTCCATATCCCTCTTTGTATCGATTCGGTATGTAATAATCCAACTTTTCTTTATCGTAAATGGTACATAAGAAGTCGTATACGATTGCAACAGATGTTGTGCCATCAACATCATAATCACCATAGATTAAAATTTTCTCTTGCGCTTCAATTGCTTGGATAATGCGTGTTACAGCATGCTGCATATCCTTCATGAGAAAAGGGTCATGCAATTGAGTTACACTAGGCCTAAAATATTCTT
>JBEBDP010000070.1:0-4371 GCA_041156925.1 Bacteroidota bacterium
GTAACCGGATTGGTATCATCAAAACGAAGGTTGGTTTTACCATTGTACTTATCCGCTAAACCAAAATTCAAACAGATACTTTTTGCATGTCCGATATGCAGGTATCCGTTGGGCTCAGGTGGGAATCGTGTATGTATATTAACCGACTTGCCAGAGGCTAAATCAGCTTCTACTATTTCTTCTAAAAAATTAAGTGACTTTTCTTCGCTCATTGCAGTTTCAATTGAGTGCAAAATTACGAAAAAAGCACCGTTCACCGAGATTTAGCAGTGTTCCAAAACAGGTAAACTGTGCTCAATGATTCCCAATGCTTCGTCCAATTGACTTTCATTGATGACCAAAGGAGGTGCAAATCGAATTTTATCTCCATGTGTAGGCTTTGCTAGGAGACCGTTTTCTTTGAATCTTTCACATAATCTCCATGCTGCATCTTTATTGGGATGGTCCACAACAATTGCATTCATTAGGCCTTTACCTCTTATTGTTTTAATAAATGGTGAGTTGATTTTATGGAGGCCCTCTCTAAAACGAATTCCCATTTGCTCTGCATTTTCAGCCATTTTTTCGTCAATCAATACCTGTAAAGAAATGGTAGCAACAACACTGGCCAAAGGGTTACCGCCAAATGTAGATCCATGTTCACCAGGTTTGATGGTCAGCATCACTTCATCATTAGCAAGTATGGCACTAATGGGGATAGTTCCACCGCTTAATGCTTTACCAAGAATTAATATATCTGGCTTAACATTTTCGTGATCACAACATAGCATTTTACCTGTTCTGCACAAACCTGTTTGAATTTCATCTGCAATCATCAACACATTGGCTGCAGTGCAGCGTTGACGTGCTCCTGCTAAATAACCTTCATCCGGCACTAAGATTCCCGCCTCGCCCTGAATGGGTTCAAATAAAAATGCTGCTACGTTTTCGTCGTTTAATTTTTCTTCTAATGCGTTGAGGTCATTGTAGGGAATGACTTCAAATCCAGGCATGAAAGGACCGAATTTAGAAAATGAAGAAGGATCTGTGCTAAAGGATATAATTGTGCTTGTACGCCCATGAAAATTCTCACTGCAAACAACAATCTTTGCTTTGTTTTCTGGGATACCTTTTACAGCATAGGCCCAGCGTCTGGCAAGTTTGATTGCTGTTTCAACACCTTCAGCGCCTGTATTCATAGGCAACATTTTGTCGAAGCCCAATAGTGTTGTGATGAATTTCTGGTATTCACCCAACTTGTTGTTATAAAATGCACGTGAAGTTAAGGTGAGCACTGCTGCTTGTTCTTGTAATGCTTTGATAATGCGAGGGTGACAATGTCCTTGGTTGACAGCAGAATAGCCACTAAGGAAGTCAAAATATTTTTTGCCTTCAACATCCCACATTTCACAGCCGGATGCTCTTTCGATAACAGCTGGAATGGGATGGTAATTGTGCGCACCATATCTTGATTCAAGATCGATATAATAGGAGGAGGGATGCATGGAATTTGCTTTTATTTAGGGGATAGGGAAAAGGGAATAGCGAATAGTATTATAATCTTGCCTTAGAAAAAAATTGCAAGATTAAGGTACCTAGTGGTTGAGTAAATCTAGGTTCTGAGAAAGAAAAGCAAATTGATGTTGACTGTTAGTCATGTCTCAAAATTAAGGAAATTCTTTTATGTAAAGAATAGGTGGTTTGTATTAAAACATGATTCGGACTAGCAATAAACAATTTGGTAGTCGCTACTGAAAATATGATTTAGCTCAGGTGCATGGTTAAATATACCAAAGATAGTAGAGCCCGTTCCGGTCATTGAAACATAGACAGCACCAGCATCATATAATTGTGCTTTGATGGTTGCTAATGCTGGATAATTTGGAAATACTGTTTGTTCAAAATCATTGAACAATTGTTCTTTCCATGTCTCCACTGGTTGTTGAGTAATAGTATCGCAGGGTTCAATTGCAGAAGAAATAGGGCAACCCTTGAAAGCAAGTGCAGTGCTAACATGAATACCAGGGAGAATCAAAACAATTTTCTTATCACTTAAATCAACTGAAGTAGTTTGCATGATTTCTCCTCTGCTTGTTGCGTGTACGGGAGTGTTTTTGATGAAAAAGGGACAATCACTTCCCAGTGTTAAAGCCATATCGATCAATTCCTTCTCACCAAGATTCAGTTTATATTTTTCATTGAGCAATTGTAAAGTAAACGCTCCATCTGCTGATCCTCCACCTAATCCAGCTCCCATTGGAATATTTTTATGCAAGTGCATTTGGATTGCTGGGAGTTCAGGGAATTTTGACTTCAGCAATTGGTAGGCCTTTATACAAAGGTTGGAAGATGCTGAGCCGGGAATGCTCAATCCACTTGATGTAAAACTTACTTCGTTGGCTGACTGATCAGGATTGGTAATTATTTCTAAGGCATCCTTTAGGTTGATGGGATAGAAAACTGTATCAAGGTTGTGATAGCCGTCGGTTCGCTTGGAGGTGATTCTTAAACCTAAATTGATTTTTGCATTAGGGAAGACAATCATTGCAGGGTTATTTTTTCCTGGAATTAATTTCGTCCCTTATGGCAATAGCTCTGATGTAGTCCTCGTTTTCAAGCACTTCGTTCAGTAATCTTTCTAGTTCTTCAATATCAAGCTGTTTTAGATCTTCATGACCAGTGCTTACTGATGCTGCTGGTTTTTCCTCGTTGATGATTTTTTCAGGATTATCAACTCCTGCTATATCGAAGATGTTTTCGTAGATGTAAATGGGGCAACCAAAACGGACAGCCAATGCTAATGCGTCAGATGTTCTTGAGTCAATTTCAACGGTATCCACTTCATTACTGCATAACAATTTAGAATAGAAGATTCCTTCTTGTAAGTCGGATATAATTACTTCGTGTAGCTCAACATTAAATGCAAGCATGAAGTTTTTCATCAAGTCGTGGGTAAGCGGCCGCGTTGGTTTCATTTTTTCAAGCGCTACTGCAATGGCTTGTGCTTCAAAGCCACCAATAACAATTGGTAAACGCCTAAGACCATTAACTTCACCCAATACCACTGCGTATGAATTGGATTGGGTAATAGAATGGGAGAGGGCCACGATTTCAAGTTCGATCTTCTTCATATACAAAGCGAAAATAAGGCAAAATTATCCCAAGTCCTTCACTGCTTGAATGATCTTTGGCATTACTTCAAAAGCATCGCCTACTATACCATAATCAGCAGCTTTGAAGAAAGGTGCTTCTGGGTCTTTGTTGATAACTACAATCGTCTTGCTTCTGTTTACTCCTGCCAGGTGTTGGATAGCGCCAGAAATACCTACCGCAAAATATAAATTAGGTGAAACAGCGAGTCCAGTTTGTCCAACATGCTCATGATGCGGACGCCAATGTGCATCTGCAACGGCTCGGCTACATGCAGTAGCAGCTCCAGTCAGCTTAGCCAACTCTTCAATCATGCCCCAGTTTTCTGGACCTTTTAAGCCACGTCCACCGCTAATTACTCGCTCAGCTTCAGCCAAAGGAATTTCACCAGCAGTTTTATTGACTGCTTTAATGGTTATAGAAGAACTAGGTAATGTTATGTTTAGGTTGACAACTTCAGCAGATCCGCCGGTTTCTTTGATTTCAAAGGCATTTGCGTTGAGCGTTATTACTTTGTTGGTTGTTAATACCTTGATATCGGTAACAGCTTTTCCAGAAAATACATTTTTCTTGACTGCAAATCCATTGCTTAAATCTGGTAATGCAACCGCACCAGCTATCATGCCTGCTTTTAGTCTAACTGCAACTCTTGGCGCAATTCCTTTTGCTGAAAGTGTATTGCTGAATACAGTTGTAGTAATATTTTGCTCAGTAGCAACTTGAGCTATCAAAGCAGACATGAATTTGGAATCAGATAAATGTGCATGATCTGCTGCAACATGAAAGACTTTATTAACGCCGTATTTACCTAAATCTGATAAGGAAGCGGTGGTGTTTCCAACAACCAATGCATATGCTGCTGCTCCCGACTGATTGGCTAAGGTTACGCCGTAGGAAATAGCTTCTAGTGAATTCTTTTTGAATTTTCCGTCTTGGTGTTCTGTATAAATGAGTACTGACATAAAAATATTTTTTAGATGACTTTTGCTTCTTCTCTCAATAATTTAACCAACAATTCAGGAGTATCTGCAGGAATTAATTTGACACCTGCTTTTGGAGGAGGCAAAAGGAAATTGATGGTTTCAGTGTAGCAGTCCGACTGAACAGGTTCAACCACTTTCAATGGTTTTGTTCTAGCAGCCATGATACCTCTCATGTTGGGTATCCTTGCTTCAGCCATTCCTTTTTGACATGATAGGGTAAGCGGAAGAGGTGACTCAGCAATTTCCTCACCGCCCTCAA
>JBEBDP010000071.1:0-3925 GCA_041156925.1 Bacteroidota bacterium
GATATGGTAGAAGAGTATACCGACCCTGAATACATTCATGAGAAATTTGAAAAGCTTGTTGATCTGGTTATTGATGGAGGCATTGGTGGAATGGAATATTCTACCATAGTCGATATGACTGAAGAAGAACCTGTAGTTACTAGACAAGGAATAGGAGTAATAGACTAAACCAAATGCTAATTACTCTCTGGGTGCGTGTGATTTCATTTTAGTATGAAAAAATTCACCAAAACGGGTTATATCGCGTTTTATTCTTTTTGTAAAAGCCTGTAAGAGTGTTCCATCTCTTTGTAAAGCTCTGGGGTAGGTCCAGATCATAGCATTTTTAGATTTCACTTGTTTTACAGTTCCATATTTCATGAGGTCATAGGTAAGCGCCCCATCTTCCCATTTGTAATTACTTCTAATAAATCCAGCTTTTAGTCCAAGTTCTTTTATATACCCCATTGACATTCCGTAGGTATTCAGATAAGGCCTTTTGATATGTCTTACTTCAGCTATAATATTCTTGAGTGTTTCAAATATTGCCAACTGCCATCTTGGAAATCCAGGTTCACTTATAAAGGCATAACGTCCGTATACAACTACAGTATTGGGCTGTGATAATGCTGTAATCATTTCGTTTAACCACAGTGGGGGATAGAAACAATCTGCATCTGCAAGTAGGACATATTTACCTAGAGCATGTTCTTGTCCGGTTTGACGCGCAGGCCCAGGTCCTTGTTTTTTTTCAAAAAGTGATTTAACGTGTAGCTTATCTAATGTACGCTGAGTATTATCGGTTGAGTTGTTGTTAACAACAATAATTTCAAAAGGAATAGTTGTTTCAATTTTTGAAAGTGATCCAATTGCTCTTAAAATATTTATTTCTTCATTCCATGTTGGTATAACGATTGATACTAAGGGCTCTGAAGACAATCTAGTACTTAAGTTTTTATTTATTTCATCAAAGACGTGTTGAGGTATCTGCTCAAAACTATCATATTGAAAGAAAAACTCATCAATCCATTTAGGGTTTTTGAATGTCAGCATCTTGTATTTTCAAATTATTTAAGCTTATCCGGATTAAAATTTTTTGAATAGATAATTGAAATTAAACTTTATATGCCTATATAAATGTTTTACTAAAATAATAATTAGATTTTTGCTCTCTCGAAGTTTAGTTCTCTTTATTGTACTTGGTTCTGAAGTAGTATTGATTTGTAAAAACAGGTCTTGATACTTATTGAAAAAAAGGCCTTTGCCTTTTTTCTGTAGAAAAGAAAGCATCATGTTGTATTCGCCCACATCTGGGTTCACTCCTTCTGTGAACCTACCAAATTTTTTTAAAAAATCATTTCTTATAAGATGTGGGTGGTCGCTATACATATAAAATTTACGGTAACCCGGATACCATAATTTAAATTTCATTTCAGAATAACCCGAGCTTATGTCTTTTAAATAGGGATATTTAAAGTACGCGTAAAATCTTACAATGTCTAGGTCTTTATTGTTTTGAAAAATTTCTAATCCTTTTTGAAAGTTTACAGAAAACTCTTTTGTAGGTACAAAATCCTCTTGAACATAAAGAATAAGATTGGTCAATACTGAGTCATGTCCCTTATTGATATTGTTACCTAGCCCCATATTTTTTTCTGTTGTGACTAAGCGAAAGGGAAACTGATTTTGTAATTTTCTTAGATGTGTTAAATGTTCGACTGAACTGCAATCATCACTTACCACAACATCTTCAAAACTGCAGTCTAATGCTTCAAATGCATTGAGTAATCGTTCTAAAGATTTACTTCTATTGTAATGGGTAATTAGTAGCGTTATATCCTGAAAATTAATTTTAGCCATTTGAACTATTTTTTGCCAACTGCGAAAAATGAAAATACTACCTCTTACATTTATTCAGGTAAATTTTTTACCTGAAAACTTTCTCTGTGCAAAGGGCATCTGCCATATTGAATCATTGCTTTTCTGTGATCAAGTGTACCATAGCCTTTGTTTTTTTTCCAGTTGTAGTGAGGAAAATTTTCGTGTTCCGCAAACATAAAATCATCCCTGTAAGTCTTAGCCAAAATGCTCGCAGCTGCAATGGAGCTAAATTTTCCATCACCTTTTATGATCGTGGCATGAGGGATTGTTTTGTAGGGCTTGAATCGATTTCCATCGATAATGATAAAGGCAGGTTTCTTTTTGAGTTGATCAAGTGCCAGATGCATGGCTTTTATGGAGGCATTTAGGATATTGATTTTGTCAATTTCTTCGGGATCAATCTTGGCTACTGCCCAATAAAGGGCTTCTTTTTGGATTGACTCACGAAGTTTATATCGTAGGCCTTCAGTTATTTTTTTGGAATCATTGAGCAGTGGATTGCTGTAATCAGGGGGCAAAATAACGGCAGCAGCAAAAACCGGACCAGCCAGGCATCCTCTGCCTGCCTCATCACATCCAGCTTCTGGCATCAATTCCTGAAAAAATGGTTTGAGCATCAGCTGCAAAGTAGCAAGAAAAATTCATCAAAAATATGGTCGCTCGATTAAGCGCAATACCTTTGCATCATGAGTCAAAATGCTAGTGTAACGAAGTCGAAGGCAGTCGCCATTTGGTTATTGGTAGGCGTAGGCATGATCATCATACAAGTATTGCTTGGCGGTATCACCAGGTTAACCGGTTCTGGATTATCCATAACTGAATGGAAACCAATTCTGGGTGCTTTGCCTCCTTTGAATGAAGCAGATTGGTTGAAAGCATTTGAACAGTACAAACAAATCGGACAATACAAGCATTTGAACTTTGAATTCACTTTATCTGATTTCAAATTCATTTATTTCTGGGAGTGGTTTCATCGTGAATGGGCAAGGTTGATAGGTGTAGTTTTCTTTATTCCATTTGTCTGGTTTATTGTCAAGAAGAAAATTGAAAAATGGATGATCAATCCCATGATCATTTTATTCTTGTTAGGATTACTACAGGCATTGCTTGGATGGATCATGGTAGCTAGTGGATTGAACGAAGAAGACCTTTATGTTGATCATATTCGTTTGGCAATTCATTTTATTGCAGCTTTAGGTTTGTTGTGTTACACACTTTGGTTTGCGTTGGTATTGTTGGTGCCAAATGAAGAGCGTGTTGTATCCTTGCCATTAAAAAAGCAAACCAATTTGCTATTGGTCTTATTGGTGGTGCAATTGATTTTTGGTGCATTCATGGCAGGTTTGAAAGCAGCTAATTTTGCAACGACCTGGCCATTGATCAATGGAGAATTTATTCCTTCTTCTTTGGCGAATGATAGCGTATCAACCTTTACGCATGATCCTTTAGCTGTTCATTTTGTTCACCGTAATCTTGCCTATTTGTTGGCAATCATGATTATTGTATGGTACCGCAAGGCAAAGCAAGTTGAAGCAGGCGTGTATTTTGGTCGCTGGAGGAGTGTTCCACTTGTATTAGTTTTGGTGCAAGTGTTATTGGGAATCCTTACGGTATTATATGCAAACAACAGCACCGCACTGCTTTGGTTGGGAGTAGCCCACCAGTTTACAGGCATGATGCTGTTGTTGTCTTTTGTAATGGTTGCTTATCTTATCAAAAAGAAATAAGCTTATTTTTTTAAACGCTTGAAGACATAACGGGTGATGAAAATACCTACACCATCATCCTTACCTGCATCACTCTCAACTGCGCTATTCACAAAAGCAAGTTCCCATCCCTCTTCAGACATAGCGTTTAGTTTAGAAGTAACCACTGCATCATTAGCAACGATGTTCTGAAAACGAATACCACCAATGTTATAAAAGTTCAAGAGCTTGGTTTCGTCAAATCCTTTTACACGAATATCAGCACGGTCTGATGCGTTTCTTGAATTCTCTTCTTCACTTCTTGTTGTGGTAAATTCTTTGTAGTCTCTAGTTTCGTTGGAGGAGGTCATTCTTGATCT
>JBEBDP010000072.1:0-9304 GCA_041156925.1 Bacteroidota bacterium
TCATTATTTACCAGTAGTGGATTGGTTCCAGGTGAAACCATAACAGCTGTTGATTTGTCGAGCTTAGGGGCAGCCCCTGATGCAGTTGTTGGTACTTATGCGATTAATCCTTCAAATGCTGTTGGTACAAATGGGTTTGATGCAAACAATTATCAAATTACTTATCAATCAACGGGTACCCTTTCTGTGCGACCATTAAACTCATGGCATGGTACTACAAGTACTGCTTGGACAACCACAACAAACTGGTGTCTGGTAGGTTCTCAGGTTCCGGGTGCTGGAGATGCAGCAATTATATTTCCATCCAACAATTCACCAGAATTGGGGGATAGTTATACGTTGACTGATCTCACAATCAATGCAGGTGCCACAGTTATAATGAAGACAAATAATAATTTAACCTTCAATAATTTAACGCTTCTTGGTAGTTTGACCAATAATGGTACTCTCAATATGGAAGCCAATACTCGAGTAATCTTTGGTACTGCTGCACATACTATTGGAGGTACTACTGCAACTTCATTTGTAAATCTTACCATCAATTCTGGAACTGCTATTGCAGTCAATGAATCAATAAGCGTAACCAATCAACTTGCATTGACAAATGGTTATCTTGTTCCTGCTGCAGGCAAGTTGGTTAGTTTGTCTAACGGAGCAACAGTATCAGGAGCATCCAATAGTTCATATGTAAGAGGTCCAGTTAAAAAAATTGGTACCAATGCTGTTGCGAATTTCGGTTTTGATTTTCCAATAGGTAAAACCAATTCAGCCGTATATGATCCCGTTAGAATTACTTTCCCTAATGCTTCCACTACTGAGGAAGTAACGGTTTCCTATCATGAGGCAGCTTACAATACTACTTTAAAGAACAGCAATGTTCGTGATGTTGCTTCTGAGTATTGGACAATCACCCCAGGTACTTTAGTGGAGAATGCATCTGGACTAAACATTAAACTACATTACAAGAGTGCAAGTGGTAATTATTTTCCCAATGCTACAAATGTGAGTTACTATAAAGTGGGGCATTTCAATCTTACTTCTAATACATGGGAGGTTGCTGTTGGATTAGATGCAGCACAAAATAGTGCGGATGCTGGTAGTAATTTATCAGAGGGTTATGTAACTGCGACTGGTGTCACCAATTTCAGTCGTTTTACTACCATTGAAATAACTGCATCTGTTTTACCTGTCCATTTGACACAGTTTAGTGCACGTGTGGTTCCTGATAATAAAGTTTTATTGAACTGGTCCACCGACCAAGAGCAACAAAACAAGGGCTTTGTTATTGAAAGAGCTTCTTTATCCTCGCAGGGTAAATTTCAAAAAATCGGATATGTTTATTCAAAAGGCTTTAATGGATATTCATCATCAGCACAACATTATCAATTTAATGAACGTATTCCAGTAGGCAGTCATTATGCCTATTATAGGATTCTCCAAGAGGATATGGATGGCAAAATAACCCCAAGTGAAATTCGACTAGTGAAGTTCAACAATCAAACACCAATTCAAATAGCTGTTGGCTCATCCACTGGTGAGGTAACTGTTACCAGAAATGCGGGTTCAAGTAAGTTAAATTATAGGGTCACGGACCAGCTTGGTCGTATGGTGGGCGAGGGCAAAAGCATTGTAGATCAAGTATTTGTAATAAGAATTCCGTCCAATGGGGTCTATACCGTTTACCTTCAAATACCAGAAACGGGTGAGCAACTGATAAAGCGCGTAATGATTCAGAAATAGTGGGTTTTTTACTACCTTTGCACCCAAATTCAAGAAACCCATGGCCGGTCAGTTGAAAGAAGTCAGGAACAGGATCAAATCGGTTCAATCCACACAACAAATTACCAAAGCAATGAAGATGGTGAGTGCGGCAAAATTGCGTCGTGCACAAGATGCCATTATTCAGATGCGCCCATATGCTTCTAAGTTGCAGGAGATGTTATCAAACATTGTTAGCAATACAGAAGGGGGAAGCAACATAACACTTGCCGAAGAAAGACAAGTTAAAAAAGTATTGATGGTGGTTATTACCAGTGATCGTGGTTTGTGTGGAGCTTACAATGCCAATATCCAAAAAATGGCATTGGCTACAATCAAAGAAAAATATGCAACACAGCAAGCTTCTGGAGACCTAACCATCTGGGCGATTGGTAAGAAGGGTGCAGAGTTTTTCCAAAAGAGAGGATACAATGTTGATGTTAGGTTCAAGGATATCTTTATGAAACTTTCTTTTGAAGCAGTTCAACACTGTGCACAGGCTGCAGTTCAAGCTTTTGCCCAAAAAGAATTTGATGCTGTTGAAATTGTTTACAGTGAATTTAAAAACGCTGCAACCCAAAAATTTGTTTCAGAACCTTTCCTTCCTATTCCAAAAAATAGTGCTGACAAAGGAAAGCAATCTAAAAAGTCTGATTTCATATTCGAGCCTGAAAAGGATCAGTTGATAGCAGAGTTAATGCCAAAGATTCTCAATACGCAATTGTACAAAGCAGTCTTGGATTGCAATGCATCAGAGCATGGTGCAAGGATGACAGCAATGGATAAAGCATCTGAAAACGCAAATGAATTACTCAAGAGTTTGAAGATTTCTTATAACCGTGCTCGTCAGGCTGCCATCACAACTGAACTTACTGAAATTGTAAGTGGTGCAGCAGCTTTGCAGGGTTAAAAATTTTGACTTACATTTATTCGATATTCAAACGGAGTAATCCGAAAATTTATAGATTCAGCAATGGAAATAGCCAACCTTATCAACCACATTGAAGCATTGATCTTTGCAAGTGAAAAGCCATTGACGGCCATTGAGCTTACAGAGTTGGTCAATAATGCTTTTGGTTTCTTGGATGATAAAGTAACTATTGACCAAGTGGAGACCTCAATCGATGGCATTAAAGAAAAATATGCTTCTGAATTCTTTCCTTTTGAATTAAGAGAGAGTGGAGGGGGATTGCAATTCTTGACTAAAAAAGAATATCACCAGACCATTGTTCAGTTAAATGGTGATAAGTTTCTAAAAAGATTGTCGACAGCAGCTTTAGAGACCTTGGCGATCATAGCTTATAAGCAACCTATCACCAAATCTGAGATTGAAGCGATAAGAGGTGTTAATTGCGATTATTCTATCCAAAAACTTCTTGAAAAAGAATTGATTGTTATTTCTGGAAGAAATGAACAAATGGTTGGTAAACCATTGATCTATGCTACTTCTAGACATTTCATGGATTATTTTGGTATCAATAGTTCAGATGAGCTACCTAAGATTAGTGAGGTTTTAGCTGAGCAGGTTGTTATGCCAACCTTGGTAAATGCTGAGCACTTTGAAATTGAAGGTGAGCAAGTGCAGGAAGATATTGTACAAAATGATGACACTATTGATGAATCTTCTACTCAAGGTGAAGATACTGATGCATCTACTGAATCCTAAACTAGTATAATGGATTCTATTCTTTCAAACGATTTACTGTTAAAAGCCGCTGAGCAGTTCGGTACACCTTTATATGTGTATGATGCGCAAAGAATTCGTGACCAATACCAAAAGTTGATTAATGCTTTCCATAAGAGTGATGTTCAAGTGTTTTACGCTTGCAAAGCACTCACGAATGTAAATGTGTTGAAAGTATTGAAGGGATTGGGTTCTGGTGTTGATTGTGTTAGTATTAATGAAGTAAAACTTGCGCTAAAAGCTGGAGTAAATCCTGATAAAATTATTTTCACTCCTAATAGTGTTGCGCTTGAAGAATATCTTGAAGCGACGGAGCTGAAGGTCAATATCAATATTGACAACTTGAATTTGCTAGAAGCATTCGGGCAACATTTTGGAAATACTTATCCGGTTATTGTCCGTCTGAATCCACATATTATGGCAGGTGGAAATATTAAAATTTCTACTGGGCATATCGATTCTAAATTTGGTATTTCTGTTCACCAGGTTGAACAGATCATAGCCATAAGAGAAAAGACTGGAGTCCATGTAAAGGGGCTTCATTTGCATACTGGAAGTGAAATCAAAGATGTAGAGGTTTTTGCTAAGGGCTTAGATTTGATTTTAGGGTTGACAGCACATTTCCCGGAAATGAGTATCATTGATTTGGGAGGTGGTTTTAAAGTGCCCTATAAAGAAGGGGAGATAGGAACTGATATGTTGTTGCTGGGTGAAAAAATGGCGGAAACTTTTGAAGCCTTCAAAATAAAAACTGGAAGATCTTTCCAAGTTTGGTTTGAACCAGGAAAATATCTTGTAAGTGAATGTGGTTATTTTTTGGTGAAAGCAAACATCATCAAACAAGGACCATCAAGAACATTTGTTGGAGTAAATAGTGGTTTCAATCATTTGATTCGACCAATGTTTTATGAGGCCTATCACAAGATTTCTAATATCTCCAATCCGCAAGGCATACACACTGTGTATAATGTAGTTGGTAATATTTGTGAGACGGATACTTTTGCATGGGATCGTGAATTAAACGAAGTTCGTCCTGGTGATATTTTATTGTTCAACAATGCTGGTGCTTATGGTTTTGAAATGAGCAGCAGATTCAATTCAAGAGCAAGGCCTGCAGAAGTTTTGGCTGACAAAGGCGAATTGAAGTTGATTCGCAAACGCGAAACCTTTGAAGATGTATTGGCTGGTCAGGTAATCGACTAGCGACCTGCTTTATTTTTTATTGAATTTCCCATCAAAACTGCACCTTATTCCTCTGTGGTTGCCACAAGCTTCTAACTCTCTTACTTGTAGTCGTTTTCCAGAAAAACTGAATTCAAGTACACAGTGGTCATCAGCTTTGCTGTAGTGGAATACTTTTGGTTTCACTTGTACTAAATCACCTCTGAGTGTACCACTGCATTTTCCTCCAGACTTTTCTATGTTGATAAAGAATTGAAGTTTTCCAGTTTTGGCGCCGTCTCTTATCGAAACAAAATTAGTTTCGTCTATTTTGTAATCACCCGACAATGGATCTTTTTTACCTAAAGTGTCAATTGGGTTATAAATATTCCCTTTCTCAAGTGGTAGGTTGCTATCTGTAAGAATTAAGGTAAATAAACCTTCAGTATTATAAACGAATGCACTCTTTTCGTAATATGACTTTTTATCTGGCGACTCCTTGTATTTTGTCTTTATGATGGTAAGTCGTTTATCAATACCACCTTCCATTGTCAAGCCTGCCTCATTTGTTTTCTCAATTAATTTCATTGCAGCAGCAAATTCATTTTTTTCATTATAGCAAACGAGGTAAACCTTTTTGTTGTTTTTTTCTTCTGCTGACAAGAATAAATAAGTCTCATTGGTTTCTTCAGCCTTGTATCGAGCTTTTCTGTAAAACTTGACTTTTTTGAGTTGCTTAAAATCTGGACGAAAAACAGAGTCTGGTATGAATTTAGAAACCACAGAAGATTTGATATAAAAGCTGTCCGATTCTTTCTGATTGATATCCTTCGAGTAAAACTGAATGGGTAATTGTTTTTCTGGAAAAGCAAGAATGAAGTCTGTCGTTTCAATATCTTCATCAGTATTAATATCTTTTTCTTGTTGCTTGCAAGCAAAAAAGAAAAGCGAAATAAGAATCAAAGTAAAAGCTTTACGCATCACAAGATTTTTACAAAGTAATTGAATTTATTACGGATATAGTGGATTTCGACTGTTGATATGTGTATAAATTACATATTAATTTAGAGATTATGCAAAAATTTGCGGTATCTTGCAGATTCATAAAATGTTCGCAGACATGACAGATTTTAGAAATTATTCGCTCCCTTACGCTATTGATTCTAAATACAACAAGAAAGTAGCCTACTTCTCAATGGAGTTTGCTATCCATCAGCCATTAAAGATTTACAGTGGTGGTCTAGGCTTTCTCTCTGGTTCTCATTTGCGCAGTGCTTATGAATTGCGTCAAAACTTAATTGGTATTGGTATTCTTTGGAAATACGGGTACTATGATCAGGCAAGGAACCAAGATCAAACCCTGCAAGTGCAGTGGAACGAAAAAATTTATAATTTCTTAGAAGATACAGGTATCAAGTTTCAAATCTTGATTCATGATGCCCCAGTTTGGATCAAGGTATTTTATTTAAATCCTTCAACTTTCAATTCGGCACCACTTTTCTTGTTGAGTACTGATTGTCCAGAAAACGATTATGTTTCTCAAACCATTACCCATCGCTTATACGACGCTAACGTTGCTACTAAAGTGGCACAGTTTATCTTGTTGGGTGTTGGTGGTGCCAAGCTTGTTGAAGAGCTTGGTTTCAAACCTGATGTTTATCATTTGAATGAAGCCCATGCAATTTCATCTGCCTTTTATTTGTTGAACCAGAATGGTGGCGATTTGGCAGATCTCAAAAAGAAATTGGTATTCACTACACATACTCCTGAAGAAGCTGGAAACGAGAAACACGATATTTATTTGTGTAACAAAATGTCTTATTTCTGTGGAATGCCATTGGAAAAAGTAAGAGAGATCACAGGAATGGAGGATGATCAATTTAATCACTCTTTGGTAGCCCTTCGTTTTGCAAGGTTATCTAATGCCGTATCTGAATTACACGGACATGTAAGCCGCAAGATGTGGAACAAACATGAAGGTGTTTGTCCCATTATCCATATCACTAACTCTCAAAACTGGAGATATTGGGCAGATAAGCAATTGTATTTTGCAATGGATGAGCAAAATGATGAAAGATTCATTGATCGTAAGCGTTATTTGAAAAAGCGTGCTTTTGATTTGGTAGCAGACCAAACAGGAAAGTTAATGAACCCAGATGTATTCACTATAGTTTGGGCACGTCGTTTTGCTGGTTACAAGCGTGCAGACATGCTTACCAGAGATCGTGAGAGATTTGAGGCATTGATGAGTAACAAGAAATATCCTGTTCAAATGATTTGGGCTGGAAAGCCTTATCCAGTTGATTATCCTGCAATTTCTGAATTCAATCACTTAGTGCATTTGAGTAAGAGCTTTAGCAATATGGCGGTTTGCACAGGATATGAACTCGGACTCAGCAAAAGATTAAAACAAGCAGCTGATGCTTGGTTAAATAACCCTCGTGTTCCTCGTGAGGCATCAGGTACAAGTGGAATGACTGCTGCAATGAACGGAGCCGTGAACGTATCTACCAATGATGGTTGGATTGTTGAATTCATCAACCATGGTAACAACGGATTTATTGTTCCACCTGTCGATTACGAAAACATGCATGTGCAGGATCAGGATCAATATGATTTAGATGAAATGTATCGCATCCTTCAAGAAGAAGTTTTGCCATTGTATTACGATGCTCCTCAAACGTGGAGAGAAGTAGTTCAAAATGGCATGAAGGATGTAAGATTCAGATTTGATTCTAACAGGATGGCGGCTGAGTACTACGACTTACTCTATAATGGATAGATACAGTATCTTTGTAATATGATACTTCCTGTAGTTGCATATGGGCATCCGGTTCTACGTAAGGTCTGTGCTGATATCACACCTGAATACCCATCATTGTCCCAATTGATTTCAGATATGTGGGAAACCATGTACAATTCAAATGGTATGGGACTAGCGGCACCCCAAATCAATAAAGCTATTCGACTCTTTGTTATTGATACTGCACAGGTCTATGACAAAGCAGATGATGAATCAAGAGAGGATTTTAAAGGGGAAGAGGGATTCAAGAAGGTATTCATCAATGCGCATATTCTTGAGTTAAATGGTGGACCATGGTCATGTGACGAAGGTTGTCTAAGCTTACCTGGTTTTAGAGAAGAGGTTAGTCGCGAAAGTGAAGTTGTATTAGCATATTGCGATGAGCAGTTCAACAAGAAAACAGAGACTTTCAAGGGACTAAATGCACGTGTTATTTTGCATGAATATGATCATATTGATGGTAAATTGTTCATCGATCATCTGCCTCTCATTAAAAGAAAGCTCCTAAAGAAAAAATTAGATGATATCACTGCAGGCAGAGTAAAGCCTGGTTACAAAATGCTGTTTCCCAAATAGATGCATTAGGGATTTGCCTGCATGTACTCTTGCAGCATAATTGTTGCTGCAATTTCATCGATTAATTCTTTCTTCTGTCTATCCTTTTTTTTCATCCCCATATCTACCATTGCTCTGCTGGCCATTTTGGAAGAAAATTGTTCATCGACTGGTACAATTGGAATGTTGGGGAAACTATTTTTTAGTCTCCTGATACAATGCAGGACTGATGGTGTAGCATCAGTGGGACTCCCATCTAATTGATAAGGTAAACCAATGATTATTTTTTCAACATCTTCCTTTGCAGTATATGCTTTTAGGTAATCAAAGAGTTCTTGCGTATTTACTGTGGTTAAGCCATTGGCAATTATTTTCAATGGATCTGTAACGGCTAATCCAGTCCGTTTTTTTCCGTAATCTATTGCTAGAATTCTCGCCATGGTTAGTTGATGATTAGATCAGCAATTGCGAAAATAGAAAAAACTATACTGGCGATACCATTGGCGGTCATAAATGCAATATTCACCCTGCTTAGATCATTTGCTTTCACCAAACTTTGCTGGAAAACCAACAAGCCAATGAATAGAATTGCTCCAATAAAATAGACCAAATGAAAATTGAATTGCAGTCCCGCTGCAACTATAAGCAATGCAGTTGCCACATGCAGTACTCTCGAAACAAGTAAAGCCTTGTTCCTTCCTAATCTTGATGGTATTGAAAACAGCCCTTGCGAAGCATCAAACTGATCATCTTGCAAAGAGTAAATAATATCAAATCCTGCAACCCATCCCATAACAGCAACTGAAAGAAAAAATACAGATGGAATCATTGTTTCTGTCACAGCAATGAAAGCTCCTGCTGGTGCCAATGAAAGTCCGAGTCCCAATACCAAGTGACAAAGTGAAGTGAATCTTTTTGTATAACTGTATCCCAGTATGACGATAATCGCTATAGGTGATAGTAAGAAGCAAGTTGTGTTGATCATGTATGCAGACGCAGCAAATAAAATAATATTCATCAGTGTAAATCTGAGTGCGCTGCTTGCGCTGATAATGCCACTTGGAATTTCTCTGATGGCTGTTCTTGGATTTTTAGCATCAAACTCTCTGTCGAGGTACCTGTTAAAAGCCATCGCAGCACTTCTTGCAAATACCATACAGAGTATCACAAAAATGAAAACACTATAATTCTCGCTCAAATAGGACTGGATAACTGTCCAACCATTTTGGTTGTGATTGTTGAGCTGAAACACGCCAATCACAAAACCAAGCAAGGCAAAAGGCATTGCAAAAATGGTATGGGAAAATTTTATCAGTGAAAGGTAATTGTTGAATTTACTCATG
>JBEBDP010000073.1:0-7965 GCA_041156925.1 Bacteroidota bacterium
TTGGTTTGACTCCGGCAAAACTCCCCCTCCATGGCCAAAAAGTCGAATTGAATTTGTGGCAATTGACCCACTAAACCCTGCTTGATTTAAAAAGGAACCGGTAACCTTGAAAATTCCTTGACCCCCCGCAGCAACTTTCACCCATTTTCCGGTTGACAATACTGAAGATGATACATAGTTTTTTTGCCCCCGGGCATATGGGGTAAGTGTTAAAACCGCTAAAAAAAGTACCCATCTTTTCATAAAGGCCTGTTAACAAATTTAGCATTTAGTAAACATAATTCTTGGCGTAAAGCATTGATTGGATTTAATTTAACACTTACATTTGTTCCCGTACCCTCAAGTGCCTGAACAATAACCAAGGCACTTTCCCGTTAAGAAAACAGGATAAAAAATGTGTAAAGCATGAGAAATCTTTTGTACTTGTCTTCTATCGCTCTTTTGTTCAGTGCTTGTAAAGGTGGTTTACCCTTTTCAAAAAAGAAGTATGAAACTTCTGGTGTCACTGGATGGAACTATAACGACAAAAATATGGGTGGATTTCAAAAGTCCCCTGTCCAGGAGCAAGCAACCGGACCAGGTCTGGTTTTTGTTCAAGGTGGAACTTTCACCATGGGTGCATCTGATGAAGATGTAATGGGCGATTGGAACAACATACCAAGACGTGTAACTGTATCATCTTTCTACATCGATAAATCTGAAGTTGCCAATATCCATTACCGCGAATATTTACATTGGATTGAAAGAACTTTCGACGATCCTATGTATGAGGCCGTAATCAATGCTGCAAAACCAGACACCTTGGTTTGGAGAAGCGAACTTTCTGCAAACGAACCATTGGTTGAAAACTATTTTAGGCATCCTTCTTACAACAACTACCCTGTTGTTGGTGTAAGCTGGAGACAAGCAAACGACTTTTGTATTTGGAGAGGGAACAGAGTAAATGAATTGATACTCGTTCAGAGAGGTTTGGTTAACCCTAACCAGCTCAAAACAATACAAGGTCAAGCTGAAGAAAACTTTACTACAAAGTCATATTTATTAGGACTCTATTCAGCACAGCCAGCAAGACAAAAGAAAGCTGCACTTGTTGATGAGAATGGCAGACCTAGAAATTACGTGAAAATTGAGGACGGTATTTTACTCCCAGATTACAGACTTCCAACCGAAGCAGAATGGGAATATGCTGCATTAGGCTACATTAACCAGAACCCAAGTGTGAAGACCAGGGAAGGAAAACGTGGTGAAGAGTTGATCATGAACAAACAAGTTTATTCTTGGTCTACCAACATCAATGGTGTTAGAGATAATCGTTTTGGTAGCTGGCAGGGTCGCTACATGGCAAACTTTAAACGTGGTACTGGCGACTACATGGGTATTGCTGGTGGCTTGAATGATAATTCTTCAATACCAGGTCCTATCAATGCCTTTTACCCTAATGGTTTCGGATTGTTTAATATGTCGGGTAACGTAAATGAGTGGGTGGCTGATGTATACAGACCAATGTCTAGCAAAGACGTAGATGATTTCAATCCTTATCGTGGCAATGTTTACAACAAATTATACAAGGACGAAAATGGCGAATACCAGAGAGATAGTCTAGGTAGAGTAAAAACAGTTGTGGTTACTGATGATGAAGCTGCTAAACGCAGAAATTATCAACGTGGTAACGTTATCAATTTTGGTGATGGTGATTCTACTTCTATGGTTAGCTATGGTTATGGAACCACTACTTTAGTGAGTGATAAATCTCGTGTCTACAAAGGTGGAAGCTGGGATGATCGTGCATATTGGTTGAGTCCAGGTACACGTCGTTTCCTTGATGAAGACCAATCATCTTCAACAATTGGTTTCAGATGTGCTATGGATAGATTTGGTAGCCAAGAAGGAAACGGATTCAGAAACGGAATGCACTTTAGCGCTAGAAGACAAAATGCCAGAAAGAACTAATTACTTAATTTAGTAAATACCAAACCCCCTTATTAGGGGGTTTTTTTATTAACTTACTTGTATAAATCTTGCGCATGACATTCCCTATATTATTCGGTATTATAGCAGTAATTATTATCATGTACCGAAGACATAGAATCGCCAACAGAAAAAACAAAGAAGATCAAGTCTAATCTCCCTTTAAACCTGTTCCATTTTGGCACTATATTTGCCACATGCAACTTGAAAGAATCTACAAGCTTTACCTTCAACATCCTCAGGTTCAAACAGATACCAGACAACTTCAAAAAGGGGATCTATTTTTTGCATTAAAGGGCCCTAATTTTAATGGTAACCAATATGCAGCAGCTGCGCTTGCAATGGGAGCAGCTGGTGTGGTGATAGATGAACCAATTGGGATAGAAGGTGAAAATATTTTTCAAGTTGAAGACGGACTGAAAGCTTTACAAGAGCTTGCATTACACCATAGGAAGCAATTCAATATTCCATTTATTGCTATCACAGGCAGCAACGGTAAAACAACCACGAAAGAATTGATTCACGCAGTTTTGTCCACAAGTTTTAAAACCTACACTACAAAGGGTAACCTAAACAATCACATAGGAGTTCCATTGACGATCCTTTCCATTCGCAATGATGCTGAGATGGCCATCATTGAAATGGGTGCCAATCACCAAAAAGAGATTGAAAGTTATTGTAAGATTGCCCTACCCACACATGGCGTGATTACCAATTGCGGAAAAGCACATCTTGAAGGTTTTGGCGGAGTAGAAGGTATTCGTAAAGGGAAAGGTGAATTATTTGATCACCTTGCAACACATACAGGGACAGCCTTTATCAATAGCGACCTCGATTACTTAACACCAATGAGTGAACGCATATCCAATAAAATTTTCTACGGCAACAATAAAGGATCAAACCCATCAAGCGTAATTGATACAGAAAAATTACTCGGATTAGAAGTGACGCTTAGCGGTAATAATCAACAAAAAATATTTTCACAATTAGTTGGTGCTTATAACAAAGCAAATATTGATGCAGCCATTTGTATAGGCCTGCATTTCGGCATTTCGTTTGATAAAATAAGAAATGCAATAGAATCCTATATTCCAGACAATGCAAGGTCGCAATTGATCAAGAAAGGAAACAATACCATCATCCTAGATGCTTACAATGCCAACCCCACAAGCATGCAAGCTGCAATTGAAAATTTTGCCAAGATGGAGGCAGAACATAAATATCTTTTCTTGGGAGGGATGATGGAATTGGGTAAAGACTCAATTGAAGAGCACCAATCTTTAATTGGTCTATTAACTCGATTAAAACTCAACAACACCATTTTAGTAGGCGGAGATTTTGCGCATGTCAATCATCCCTTTCGGTTTTTTGAACATGTTATTGCTGCATCTGAATGGCTAAAAGAACATCTTCCAAGTAACGCTCACTTACTCATAAAAGGATCAAGGAGTACGAAGATGGAAAAATTGTTGGAAGTGCTGTAATGCGACATTTATCACAGTGCATTCAACAAAATCCAAATAACTTTGCCAAAACAACCAAATGGACTTCAAAAAAACCTATCTATACAGTGTTGTCAATAATAAGTGTCCCCGCTGCAGGGAAGGGAATATATACTGTTCCTCCAATGCCTACAAGATGGGCGAAATCACCAAAATGAATGAAAATTGTCCGGTATGCGGACAACCTACAGAGATAGAAGTCGGCTTTTATTATGGCACTGGATACGTTAGTTATGCTCTTACGGTAGGATTTAGTGTTGCAACTTTTATTGCCTGGTGGGTAATAATTGGATTCTCCTTAGATGATACCCGTTTTTTCTGGTGGATGGGCACCAATGCTGTAATGATGATTTTGATGCAACCCTTATTCATGCGCTTATCTAGAAGTATCTGGCTATCATGGTTTGTAGGATACGACCGCAATTGGCAATCACACCCACTAGAAACACCAGAAAGGGTGTAGAGTCTCCCTCATTTTTCCGATATTTGCCTTTCCTAAAACAACCAACATGGGCAAATACAAAGCTGGAGTATTATTCGGAGAAGAACTTAAAGCACTTTACCAAGACGCTAAAGAAAATCAATTTGCATTACCTGCAGTCAATACAACAGGTACAGATACCATCAATGCAACATTAGAAGCAGCCGCTGCAGTGAACTCACCTGTTATCGTTCAATTTTCAAACGGTGGAGCACAATTCATTGCTGGTAAAGGTATGCCTAACGACAAGCTTCAAGCCAATATTTCTGGCGCTGTATCTGGCGCTTTACATATTCACAATATTGCCAAATACTATGGTGTTCCAGTAGTATTACACACCGACCATGCCGCTAAAAAATGGCTCCCATGGATCAGTGCTTTGATTGACGCAGGTGAACAATTCAAAAAGGAAAAGGGACAACCTCTTTTCAGTTCTCATATGCTTGATTTGAGTGAAGAACCACTAGAAGAAAACATTGAAACTTCTGCACAGTTCTTTAAAAGAATGGCACCATTAGGAATGGGTATTGAAATTGAATTGGGTGTTACTGGTGGCGAAGAAGATGGCGTTGACAATTCTGATGTTGAAAATGACAAACTCTATACACAACCTCAACACGTTGCTCATGCTTTTGAAGAATTAAGAAAGATTGGCGACTTATTTACAGTAGCTGCAGCATTTGGTAATGTGCATGGCGTGTATAGTCCGGGTAACGTTCAACTTCGCCCAGAGATTCTAAAGAACTCTCAAGATTATATCCAAAAACAATTCAATACAGGCGAAAAACCAGTATTCTTTGTATTCCATGGTGGTTCAGGTTCTCCTCAACACCAAATCAGAGAAGCTATTGGATATGGTGCTATCAAAATGAATATCGATACAGACTTGCAATGGGCCTTCTGGGAAGGTGTACTCCATAACTACAAAAAGAACGAAGCTTATTTACAAGCACAGTTAGGTAATCCTGAAGGTGCAGATAAGCCCAACAAAAAATACTACGATCCGAGAGTATGGTTAAGAAAAGGCGAAGAGACTTTTATCGCAAGATTGAAGACTGCTTTTGAAGACCTGAACTGTATAAACAGAAACGCTTAAGCAAATAATTACTCCCCTCCTAGGATAGGAGGGGCTCCGAGTTCCGCTTCGCGGAACGAGTGAGGGGTGGTACATCCACCCCTTTTTTTATAAGGATACTCCCCGCTTCCAGGGTATAAAATCATCTTGGTTCAACTGCACCGCTTTAGGTACGACTTCTCCGCTTGCTGCTTTGATGCAATAGTCTAAAATCTCTTCACCCATTTCTTCAATAGTTTTTTCGCCAGCTACAATCGGACCACAATCAATATCGATGATGTCTGGCATTCTTAATGCAAGCGCTGTGTTGGTTGACAATTTAATAGTGGGGCAAACTGGATTGCCAGTTGGTGTTCCTAATCCAGTAGTGAATAAAATCAAATTGGCTCCTGATGCAGCTTTTCCAGTAGTTGCCTCAACATCATTACCTGGCGTACACACCAAACTCAAACCGGGCTTGGTAGCTTTTTCAGTATAATCCAATACGTCAACTACAGGTGAAGAACCACCTTTTTTACAAGCACCTGCACTTTTAATAGCATCGGTTATCAAACCATCTTTAATATTTCCAGGTGATGGGTTCATGTGAAAACCTGAACCCACTTGTATGGCCTGTGCGTTGTATTCTTCCATCAACCGAATAAATTTTTCTGCAATAGGTTGATTCACACTTCTATCAATTAATTCCTGCTCTGCCCCACAGAGTTCAGGGAATTCAGCGAGCAATACTTTACCACCTAAGGCAACCAATAAATCAGCACAATGTCCAACTGCTGGATTGGCACTGATACCACTGAAGCCGTCACTACCTCCACATTTCACACCAATGGTTAAATGAGATAGGGCAGCTGGACTTCTTTTCACTTTGTTAAGTTCAATCAGTCCCTTGAAAGTAGCCGCTATCGATTGCTTCACAATCTCTTCTTCTGAAAGTCCAGCTTGCTGTTCAAAACTGTAAACAGGTTTATCAAATGTTGGATTTCGCTGTTTGATAGCACTAAGCAATTCATCAAGTTGCAAATGCTGACAACCTAAACTCAAAACAGTAATTCCCCCAACATTAGGATGGTCTGCATATGCGGCCAATAAGTTTTGTAACGTGGCAGCATCTTGTCTAGTACCACCACATCCACCTGTATGATTTAAAAATTTTATACCATCGATATTTTCAAATACGCGAGGAGCTTTTGAAGTTGCAGTAAAATCGACTGTATCGCCTAATTCCTTACCCTCACGATAGGCTTGCAATAAAGCTTTGGTATAAGATTTATACTTATCCGTAACTGCATACCCTAGTTCATTGTAAAGTGCTTCTTTTATCACATCCAGGTTTCTATTTTCACAAAACACTGTTGGAATAAAGAGCCAATAATTTGCAGTTCCAACACTACCATCTTTTCGGTGATAACCGTTGAATACTTTACCCTTCCATTTTGCTACATTAGGAAAAGACCACTTGTAATTAAAACTTCTATAACCATATGAATCTGCTGCGTGTTTTAAATTATCAGTAGTAACACACTGACCCTTTTGAACTTTACAAGTAGTTTTACCTACTAAAACACCATACATGATTACTTCACTATTTGCCTCAAGGTTATCTAGATAAAATTTGTGTTTTGCAGGAATATGATCTAATATCTTGATAAATGTATCATTGAATAACAATTGTGCTCCAATCTCAAATGGTTTTAATGCAACTAAAACATTATCTCTTGTGTCAATCTGAACAAAATGTTGATTTTTCAAATATTTAATTTTTCAGTAATAGCAATTTAAATATAATTTAGACATCTAATCTTATATCTCCATCTTCCTACTGAAAGTACCTCAACTGTCACCCATTTTAAAAACTATTAGATGAACAGCAAAAGAGTACTTTATCTTTTTATTGTATCCGTTTTTTTATTGTCTTGCAACAAGGATATTATCGTTGAAAATGAATTTGAAATTTTAACAGATAATGATATTGTAAAATTAGCAAATTCAAATGCTAGTCTTTCTGCACTTGAAAGATTAGGTAAGTCAATCTATTTTGATCCTAGATTTTCTGAGCCTATTTACAGACAATCTTGTTCTTCATGTCATTCACCAAACAATGGTTGGGTAGGCTTTGGAGTTGGTCCACGTTCAAGAGGCGGGGGAAGGGGTGCAGTTGCAGGTATCCCAGAAGGTGCCGTGTTTGGAAGATATGGTGGAAGAGCAGCACCGAGTGCAGCCTACGCATCATTTAGTCCAGTTTTTCATCCTGAAAAAGGCACAGGAGACGATGAATTTGTTGGCGGATTATTTTGGGATGGAAGAGCAACAGGAAGAAGAGTACCTGGTAACCCTGCAGCTGAACAGGCATTAGGACCATTGTTAAGTGCTGCCGAACAAAATCACACTTCCCCATTACAAATTTTACAGAAGATCATCAATTCTCAGTCGTACTTAACACTTTGGAATAATGCATTTGGGACAACAAATATTCCAACAGGAACTACACAGGAAATTGAAAAGAGTTATCAAAAAGTTGGAATTGCAATAGCAGCATATGAAGCCTCTGCAGAAGTGAATCAATTTAGCTCAAAATATGATGCTTATTTGAGAAAAGAGGTAGAACTTTCGCCAATTGAGAAAAAAGGATTAGAATTATTCAATAGTGATGCAAAATGTTTTAGATGTCACCTTTCTGAAACTGAAGGCGCAAATCCTGTTCTATTTACTGATTTTAAATACCATAATTTGGGCATCCCTAAAAACCCACAAAATCCTAAATATTGGACTGATCCAAATTTTATTGATTTAGGTCTAGGTGGTTATTTAAAAAACCAAACTGTAAATACTGCTTGGAGAGAAGAGGCCGAAAAGAACTTTGGAAAATTCAAAACTCCTACTTTAAGAAATGTTGCCAAAGGAAATAATAGACGCTTTATGCACAATGGCGCATTCAAAAC
>JBEBDP010000074.1:0-8715 GCA_041156925.1 Bacteroidota bacterium
CAGTCGACCAAAAAAATCATTAAAAACTAAAAATGCTGTAACACAGCTTTTCATCTATGTTCTGGATTGGTAAAGCCATAGGTGTCTTGCTTCATCCATTGTTATGGATTATAGTATTAATTGGTTTGTCGATTTTCACAAAACACATAAAAAGAAAATCCAACTTTCTGCTTGCTGCATTTATAGCAACAATATTTTTCTCCAATATTTGGATCATCAGCAATTTAATGGAACCCTTTCATGAACCACCACACCCAATGAAAGCTGGTGAAGCATATGAAACCGGTATAGTTTTAGGAGGAATCACCAGTTATGATAGAACAACCAAAGAAGGATATTTCAACATTTCATCAGATCGATTTATCCAAACAGCATTGCTATACAAGAAGGGCAACATCAAAAAAATACTAGTTACAGGAGGACAAAATGGCCTAGTCAAAGAGGATGACTTTTCTGAAGCTGCATTTATAAAAAATAAACTCATTGATCTTGGTATTCCTTCAGAAGACATCCTTATTGAAGAAGCATCAAGAAATACCATTGAGAATGCAAAATTTTGTAAACAGATCTTACAACAAAACAAACTAGACAGCAAAACCATCGTACTGATAACTTCTGCATTTCATATGCAAAGAGCAAGATTCATCTTTGAGCAGCAAGGATTTAAAGTCAGAACCTATCCTTGTGCACTTAGCTTGTTACCTGGAGCAACCTCCTTCAAAGCACACTATATCTTTCCATCCACTAAAGCAATGGACTGGTGGCAAACCTTCTTAAAAGAATTAGCTGGCAGAGCTTATTTTACAATTAGCAATTAAAGTTTCCCTTTAATAAATTGTGCTAATCCATCAATTGGAATTCTTTCCTGTTGCATGGTATCTCGATACCTTATGGTTACAGTACGATCTTCTTTGGTCTGATGATCAATAGTAACACAGAATGGCGTTCCTAAAGCATCCATTCTCCTGTAACGCTTGCCAATTGTATCTTTTTCTTCATAGAAACAATAAAACTCATTTCTACAACTAGCCATGATTTCTTTTGCGATTTCTGGCAATCCTTCTTTTTTAAGCAATGGCAAAACCGCAAGTTTGATCGGCGCAATTTTTGCTGGTATTTTCAACACTACCCTACTATCTTCACTTCCATCCTCTTTATTCCATTTTTCCTCTTGGTAAGCATAGCATAAAGTCAACAAGAACATACGGTCTAAGCCAATTGAAGTTTCAATTACATAAGGCACATAGTTCTGGTTGATTTCTGGATCAAAGTATTGCAACTTTTTTCCACTGTACTGTTGATGACTCTTCAAATCAAAATCTGTTCTGCTGTGAATTCCTTCAACTTCCTTCCAGCCAATTGGAAATGCAAATTCTATATCTACAGCTGCATCTGCATAATGCGCCAATTTAACGTGATCATGGTAGCGATAACTATCTGCAGGAAACCCTAAAGAAGTATGCCATTTCATACGTTCTTCTTTCCAATAGGCATACCATTCTTTTTGTGTACCAGGACGAACAAAGAATTGCATTTCCATTTGCTCGAATTCCCTCATGCGGAAAATAAACTGACGAGCAACAATTTCATTTCTGAATGCTTTTCCTACTTGTGCAATACCGAATGGGATCTTCATCCTTGCCGTCTTTTGCACATTTAGAAAATTCACGAAAATCCCCTGAGCGGTTTCTGGTCTTAAATAAATTTCACTTGCCTCTTCAGCAACAGAACCCAACTGGGTAGAGAACATCAAATTAAATTGACGCACGTCCGTCCAGTTACAAGTACCACTCACACTGCATTTCATCTTATGCTGCTCAATCAATTGCTTCAAACCTGCAAAATCATTGTTACCAAGCAAAGCATCCATCTCTTTCAATAATGCTTCAGCTTCCGCCAGCTTTCCTTCTGAATTCCAAGCATCTGCAGTCGCCTCAATTAAATGATCCACACGATATCTTTTCTTGGAATCTTTGTTGTCGATCATTGGGTCACTAAAATTATCTACGTGACCAGAAGCTTTCCAAGTTGTGGGATGCATAAAAATGGCAGCATCAATACCCACGATATTATCATGCATACGGGTCATGGCATTCCACCAATATTCCCTGATGTTTTTCTTTAATTCACTTCCCCATGGTCCGTAATCGTATACCGCACTTAAACCATCATAGATCTCACTGGATTGAAAAACAAATCCATATTCTTTGGCATGGGATATAATTGCCTGAAACTTATTTGCGTCATTGATTACCATAGGCCGCAAAGATAATAAATAGAGGTAATGGGTGATTACACTTCTTAAATGAAAGAAAACCGGACTACTTCAGTTTTTCATTCTCTTGATGTCGGTTGGCATCACGATTGGTCTTTTTTTGCATGTTTTGCTCAAAGGCGGTAGTTAAATCTACCCCTGTCTGATTAGCAAGACAAATCAGCACCCAAAGCACATCAGCCATTTCATCTGCCAATGCATCTGGGTTTTCTGTTTTTTTGAAGGATTGGTCGCCGTACTTCCTGGCCATTATCCTTGCCAACTCTCCAACCTCTTCTGTAAGTATTGCCATGTTGGTGAGCTCGTTAAAATAGCGAACACCAATATTCTTGATCCAAAGATCAACCTGATTTTGTGCCTCTTGCAGGGTCATTATTCTTTGTTTTTTGTGTCGATAATGATGGTGACAGGACCATCATTGATTAAACTTACTTTCATATCTGCACCAAATATACCTGAAGCCACGCTCTTTCCTAAATCACCCTCCAATTGCCGTTTGAATTGTTCATAAATCGGAATGGCTATTTCAGGCTTTGATGCTTTGATGTAAGAGGGTCTATTCCCTTTTTTTGTAGATGCATGTAAGGTAAACTGACTCACCAATAAAATTTCACCTTCAATATCTTTAAGAGATACATTCATTACCCCAGCTTCATCATTGAAAATCCGCAACTGAATTAGTTTGGAAGATAACCATTGAATATCTTCCAAAGTATCGGCATCCTCAACACCTACCAAAACCATCATACCTTTTCCTATAGCACCAACTATTGAACCATCAACCTCCACTGAGGCACTTGAAACTCTTTGTACTACTACCCTCATGAACCAGTAATTAGTTCCTGTAAAAATAGGAAATGGAGACTTACTTACACAAAGACATTACATAAGCCTTATTTTTGATGAAAGAATTAGCATTGGCAGGAATAAGACAATTGGCAAATCAAACTATTTGGTATGGACTCAGCAACATTGTTGGGCGGTTCATCAATTATTTGCTCACGCCAATTCTCACCTATATCTACGGTTCTGCAGATTATGGTGACATCTCCATTCTATTCGCCTCAGCTGCTTTCCTCAACATCATCTTCACCTATGGGATGGAAACTTCATTTTTCAGGTTCACTCAAATTGAAGAACCAAAAAAAGTGTTCAATACATCCTTGAGCATGCTGCTCATGACTACCGCGCTATTTGCGTTGTTGCTTATTTTACCTATTCAGTTTGCTGCTGATACAATGAGATTAAGCAACCATCCAGAATGGCTCATTTATGTGGTTTTGATTGTAGCGCTTGACACCATAGCAGTATTGCCTTTTTCAAAACTGCGACAGGATGGAAAACCCAGAAAATTCGCCTTGATAAAATTATTGAACATACTTACCAATATGTTCTTTGTCATTTTCTTTCTGTACTTCTGTAAATCAGATTTCGAAGCAGGAAAACAAACTTTATTCTCTTCTCTTTACAACCCAACTATCGGTATTGGCTATGTCTTTATTGCTAACTTGATAGCCTCTTCAGTTACGCTGGTCCTATTGATCACTGAATTTTCAGGATTCCAATTTCAGATTGATAAAAAACTATTACGCGATATTTTCATTTATTCAACGCCTTTGATTATTGTTGGATTTGGTGGCATTATTAATGAGACAATCGACAGGTTCATGATTGTCTATCATTATAACGGAACCATAGATGAAGCCAGATCTGCCAATGGCATATACAGTGCAAACTATAAATTAGCTGTACTGATTGTTCTATTTATTCAAACCTTCAGAATGGGTGCAGAGCCCTTCTTTTTTAAACAATCAACTAAAGAAAATGCTAGGGAAACCTATGCAAGAGTGATGCACTTTTTCATCATTGTCTGCAGCCTTTGTTTTCTTGGCGTTGTGATGTACTTAGACATCTGGAAGCACTTCATGGGCATCAAAAAAAATCCAGAATATCTTCAAGGCTTATTTATAGTCCCAATTCTAATGTTGGCAAAAATTTTTCTTGGCATCTACTATAATATGTCGGTCTGGTACAAACTCACCAACAAAACCATGGTTGGTGCAACCATTACACTCATTGGTGCCGCATTGACTATTTTGGTCAACTACCTTTTAATTCCTCATCTCGGTTATCTAGCTTGCGCAATTGCCACTGTTGTTTGTTATGGCAGCATGATGATCATTAGTTATATTCAAGGACAAAAACATTATCCGATTCCCTATGATCTTAAAAATGGCATAATGTACATCCTTATCGCCCTTCTTCTCTTTGGAGTCCATTACACCATTAGATCGATGGATGCTAATATCTACTTGCTTCATGCTTTGGCTACTATCTTTCTCTTTGTATTCGTAGCGATAGTCCTGAAAAAAGAAAGAAAAGAGTTAAGCAAGATTCCTTTGCTGCAAAAAATGTACAAATAAGTAGTGTCTATCCTTTTACAAAAGGATTGTATCGTTTTTCATGTCCAATTGTTGTAGGCATGCCATGTCCAGAATAAACAACAGTTTCATCCGGCAACGTATACAGTTTTTCTAAAATACTTTTTACGAGGGTATCCGGATTTGCCCCTGGCAAATCCGTTCTTCCTACACTTTCTCTAAACAAAACATCCCCAGCAATGACAAACCCTGAATCAGGAAAATAAAAACTTATACTCGCGGGGGAATGTCCGGGTGTTTCCAATATTTGAACTTTTTCACCTCCAAAATCAAAGCTTGTTTCTGCAGTTATCGAGTTAATGGGACCATTGTAATTATCAAAAGGTATATTCCACATCAACCCACTCTCAGGTGCCCTGTCCAAAACCTTTTTCTCCCCTTCATGAATGTGAAGAAATAAGCCATATTCCTCATGGATAAACTTATTGCCAAAAACATGGTCCAAATGGCAATGGGTATTCCACAATTGTACCGGAAGAAGTCCGTTTTTAAGGATAAAATCAACCAAAACATCCCTTTCATTGTCAAAATAACATCCTGGATCAAAAATCAGGCAGTTTTTTTGATTGTCGTACACCAAATAAGTGTTCTCTTGTAAGGGGTTGAATTGGAAAATTTTAACGTTTAGCATACGGCAGAATTCTAGGTTAAAAGCTTTAATTTTATTGCTCACAAAGGTACCCAATTCATTTTGAATCATCGCCTCATGAGAAAATCAGTCTACTCGCTTTTAGCCTTTGTTTTTTTTGCCCTGCAAGTAACAGGACAAGTAAGTACTGTTGAATTTGGGAAGAACAGAGTTCAGTATAAAAAAATTAGCTGGAAATATTACCAAACCAGAAATTTCAACACCTATTATCATGAGGGCGGCCTCTCACTTGGAAAATTTGTAGCACAAGTAGCAGAAGAGGAAATTGCAGCAGTGGAAGAGTTTGTGGAATATGGTCTTCAAAGAAGAGCCAATATTGTTGTTTACAATAGTTTTTCAGAATTCAGACAATCCAATATTGGACTAGGTATCGACTGGCAAAACACCGGTGGTGTAACCAAATTGGTCAACAACAAAATGGTTGTTTTTTACAATGGCAACCTAAATGATCTGAGAATCAAAATTCGTCAGGGTATTGCACAAATTCTTGTCCAAAACATGTTATTTGGCGATGATCTTGGAGAATTTGCAAGCAACCAAGCTTTATTGGATTTACCCAAGTGGCTCACAGATGGATATGTAGCTTACGTTGGAGAAAATTGGAGTCCGAAACTCGACGATCAACTTAAATCAGCCTTGCTCTCAGGCAAATACAAAACCTTCTACCAATTTGCATTTGCAGAACCACAACTGGCTGGACATTCTTTCTGGAGGTTTATAGGTGAGAAATACAAAAAAGACAACATTACCTATTTCCTTTACTTATCTAGAATTTATAAAAGTCTCAACGCAGCAAGTCTAAAAATTACCAAACAAAAATTCAAGGATCTCTTGCAAGAATTCATGCAAGTGGAGGCTGACAAATACCTAGAGGATACCCGCGGAAGAAGAAACCTACCCAAAGGAAACATTGTTGCGATTGAAGAAAAAAGTATCAGAGAAGATTTCTATAGTTTTCAGGCCAATCCAATTGCAAGGAATAATACCTATGCAATGGTTCAATACAAAAAAGGAATTTACAGGGTTGTATTTGAAGATCTTTCTGAAAAAAGGAAAATTCTATTAAAAGCTGGTATCCTCAATTACCAAGATGAACTCAATCCTAATTACCCTATTCTAGCTTGGGACCCCAAAGGCTCTAGACTGCTTGTCATTTATACCGAAGAAGGTAAAATCAAGATGTTTATCTACGATATCGTTTCTAGAATAAAAACCAATAAACAAACTCTTGACGAATTTCAGCAAATACAGGATGCTAAATTCATGCTCGACAACAATACGCTTGTGATGAGCGCAGCTAAAAACGGTCAGACTGATATTTTCGTTTATAAAATCAATGAAAGATCAATCGATCAAATTACCAATGATGTTTATGACGATCTTGATCCTTCTTTCGCAGCCTTCCCCAACAAGAATGGAATTTTGTTTGCCTCTAACAGGCCGTCTGCTAATGCCGTAAAAGCAGATACAGCAATCGCTTCAAGGAATAACTTTAATATTTTCATGGTTGATAATTGGACGAAAAGCGATTTCCGCCAGATCACCATGCTCACCAAACAACCTTTTGGCCAAGCCAGATATCCTTTACAATACAATGTCAATCACTTTACATTCGTGAGTGACGCAAATGGTATTGGCAATCGATATGCAGGATATTTTACTACACAGAGGGCTGGACTAGATACTATTTATACAATCGGTGATGACTTTTTAAGAAACCCTGATAAAAAAGAATTAGACTCTACATTAAAGGCCTGGGAAAAAACAGCACCCGACTCTATTGGTTATATTTCAATTACGAATGATAGCACTTATGTATTCCCTATCACCAACTACCAAAGTAGCTTGCAAGAAACAAGAGGCTCTGGCGATAATAACCAGGTAAGCGAAGTACGACAAGAAGGTGATCTCAAATTTTTATACAAACTAAAAATAAATGAATCTGTTCTTCTCAAACGCAACATAAATGCAAAGCCTACAGCATATATAAGAGAATTGATGGAAGAACAGCGAAAGAAAAAAACTGGCGCAACACTCTATCAAAAAGAAAATACAAGTGCTGTTCAAGGACAGAAAAAATCTGTAATGTTCCAAACTGAGTTTGAAGAACAAGCAAAAGAGCTAACCCCTATCATACCAGTAGAAGAAATTGTTGAACAAAAAGAAGATGTAATCAAGAAGGCTAAAATGTTTGATTACAAATTAAAGTTTGGCTCCGATTACATTGTTTCAGGTTTCAACAATTCAGTATTGGTGAACCGTTACCAACCATATGGTGGAGGTTCCGGACCAATTTATCTAGCGAATACCGATAACCTCAATGGTATCTTGAGAATGGGTATTTCTGATTTGATGGAGGACAAAAAATTTATCGGTGGATTTAGATTGGCAACCAATTTAAGAGACAACGACTACCTCGCTTCCTTCCAAAACCTAAAAAGAAGATTTGATTGGGGACTAACCTATTATCGCAGCAATCAAGAATGGTATCCTATATACGACTTCAATGATATTAAGTCGCAGTTAAGAAACCGAATGGCTTCAAATCTTTTTCAGTTCAATGTTAGCTATCCCTTCAATGAAGTAAAAAGTATCAGAGCTTCTCTTGGCTACAGAACCGATAGATCAGTCATCTACTCTGACGCCAACTTCACACCTTCATTAAGTATGCCAGACACCGTATTGAAGTATGCATTATTGCGTCTAGAATATGTACATGATAATACAATAACACCAACACTTAATATCTGGAATGGCTTGCGCTATAAAATCTATACAGACATCAACTCAAGATTAGTCAACAGAAAGACAAATGGAAGTTTCATGTTTAATGTGGGTGGTGATTTACGCTACTATTATCCCATTTTCAGAAACTTTATTTGGGCGGGAAGAGCTGCTGCTGATTTTTCATTTGGCTCTGAGAAACTCATTTATTATCTGGGTGGTGTAGATGGATGGCTCACACCAAAATTCAATAATGGCGTTGTACCAGCACCGGATCAAGACTACGCCTATCAAACCTTAGCACTGAACCTAAGAGGTCACAAACAAAATGTTGCAAATGGAAACAACAACATTGTTATCAATTCAGAATTTAGATTGCCGCTACTATCTACATTCATCAACAGGCCTATCAACAATGCCTTTTTAAGAAACTTACAACTAGTACAATTCACCGATCTAGGTGCTGCTTGGAATGGACAGTTCAAACAACTAACACGTCCTTCTGAAGTATATGGATTACCACCAGTACAAGTTATCATCAAAACTGGAGGTGTTGGTCCATTTGTTGGCGGATACGGTTTTGGAGCTCGCAGTACTTTATTGGGATATTTCTTGAGGGTAGATGC
>JBEBDP010000075.1:0-2697 GCA_041156925.1 Bacteroidota bacterium
GAAAAAGTATCTTTCCCAGCAACTGCACTAAAGTCATAATAGATCGCAGGAATGATAGCGCCGAAGACCATACAAAGTCCAAGTATAATACTGCTCCCCAAAGAAACACCCAAATACCTAACCCCTAATCCATAGGTTAGTCCACCAATCCCCCACAGCACACCAAACAAAAAAGTATATCCAATAATTGATCCTCTTGTTCCACTGATAATTTCTGCAAAGCCAGGAATAGTAAGGTAAGCAGCTAAAGGGGGAACAATCAACCAAGAAAATAAACCGCCGATTATCCAATAGCTTTCCCAATTCCAGCCCTTTACTTTTTTGTAAGGAATATAAAAGCTGCCTGATGCGAATCCACCTATGAAATGGAATAGTACGCCAAGAATCACTTGCATAAACTAGCTGGATTAAAGGTTATAACACTATTAGCTAATTTAATGATTCAAAAGGTCATTCCATCATTCTTAGGGGTATATATTTCAGCTGATTTATACCTGCTGTGGATGTAAAACTTGCTTTGTCAAAAGGATGGGAAGGAAATACAATAGAAGTCATAGTTGTCAGCCCTTGGTCTGCGAATAATTCAATTGATGCAACATCTACAATAAGTGTCAAGTCCAATTTCTTTTCTTTGGTTAAACGTGGTGCAACATGACGAGCAGCAAACTCTTGGTGAAAATATTTTTTACCTGCATTTGTCCTGTCGATATAAAACTGATTGGACCTCTGATCGAACCCTACTATTACTTTTTCACCAGCTTCATTAGATACAACAAAAGAAAAATCATTAGCTTCTGGCATTTCCAATGTTACCTTAAATGGAAATGAAACTTTACCCTGATTAACACCCAATTGAATTGACGTATTGGGTTTTGCATATTGTTTATTGAACGCTCCAATAGAATAGTTATTTAATTCATTTACTGGAACAGAGGCTATTCTATAGTCATTACCTACTTTCAGCAGCTTTAACTCTCTTGGAATCGTGCATGCACTTCTCCAAGTTTCTGTTGGTACCACATTAGCATACATCCAATTACTCATCCAACCTATAAACAACCTTCTACTACCCGTGTTTGACCAAGTAACGCCTGCGTATTCATCCGGACCATAATCTAACCACTTAGTTTGTTTCGATAGTGGTTGAAATATCTTTCCATCAAATTGACCAAGAAAATATTGGGTAGCAGAACCTTTATTCGGACCACCTGGATTGAGATTAACCAATAATGCCCAGATGGTTTTACCATCCACTTCCATTGGAAAAAGATCGGGGCACTCCCAAACACCTCCATGTTCTCCAGCGTCAAGCCCAAATTCACTTTCTTTTTCCCAATCTTTCAAATTGCTGGAAGAATAAAAATGAATGCGATCCAATACGGCAAGGGTCATGACCCACTTTTTAGTTTGTTCATGCCACATCACCTTTGGATCACGAAAATCACGTATACCCGGATTTTTAAGTACTGGATTCCCTTTATACTTCTCCCAAGTCTTCCCATTATCGAGACTATATGCCAATCCCTGTGTTTGAAAATCTACTGCACCTTTATCCGCTTTTTCTTGGTTATGATAAGTGAAAATGGCCACTAAAGGTTGTTCTCCATTTGATCCAAAACCAGTTGTATTGTTTACGTCAACTACTGCACTACCGGAAAAAATAGTGCCGTTGCCATCTGGGTAAAGGGCTATTGGCTCATGCTTCCAACTGATCATGTCTTTGCTCGTTGCATGACCCCAATGCATTGGTCCCCATACAGATGCATTTGGATTATGCTGATAAAAAAGATGATACACACCATTGTTATAAACCATTCCATTCGGATCATTCATCCAACCTTTTGCTGGTGTAAAATGTATTTTAGGGCGATGTATCTCATCTGTTTGAATACTCATCACTTGAGCTTTTGGCTGAACTTTGAATAGACAAATTATTAAGAGCGAAGAGACCCCTATTTTTAGTTTCATATCTGTATTATTGAAAAATTCAAGTTATAGAGTAAATTTATTGGAATTTAAATGCTGAACCATGATAAGACGTCTCTTTTTATTCACCTTTATTTTTGTACTTATTGAGGTAGATGCATTTGCACAACCGGTGACAGACGACTTGATGAAAACTATTTTAAATAGCGTTCAGCAATCAGTCACTCAAAAAATAACCAACAACCCTAATGAATACAGGGTTCAAATAATTTACACGCAAATTGACAGAACGAAAAAAGGCAAACTTGATTTCAAGAATTATCATTTTAATGTAGATCCTAATCTTTATTTTAATCCAGCATCGATGGTTAAAATGCCATTGGCTTTTTTATCACTGGAAAAACTGAATGAACTCAACAAGACTGGTGTAGATAAGTATACAAGAATGGAGTACGATAGTAATTATGTGCGACAGGTTGCGATGAAAAATGATTCTAGTGCAGAATATGCTTACCCAAGTATTGCACATTTTATCAAAAGAGCTTTACTGATTTCAGAAAACGACCCTTACAACAGAATGTATCAATTCCTTGGACAACAAGATGCAAACAGAAAACTACTTGATAAAGGCTATACGTCTAGCAGGATAACTAGACAATTCATGGGATACACAGAAGAACAAAATCGCCACACCAATGGAATCAAGTTTCTAGATAAAGAAGGAAAAATCATCTACACGCAACCTCCACAATACAATACTGATAGCTTTTC
>JBEBDP010000076.1:0-5410 GCA_041156925.1 Bacteroidota bacterium
CGATGATTTTATTTCACTAGGTTCTGAAAACGCTTGTAAAGAAGCAGGTAAAATGGCCGTTCAAGGTAAAGAATACATTGTACAGGACGGTGACATCATGCACTTTAGATTTGCAGTATAAAATAATCTTGAGACAAAATAAAAAAGACCGACTTAAAGCCGGTCTTTTTTTTTATTAGATGAAGTACTCTTCTTACTGAGGAAGTAACACTTGATCAATCTTGTGGTAGACACCATTGATGGCATGTCTATCTGTTGCTGTAATGTTTGAATAGGTTGGATTACCTGCACCCTTAACACCACCACCTGGAGCAGCATTGAAGGTCAATAATGGAGCTCCTTGAACTGAAGCAGACAATAATGATGGTACAGGTGTTGCAACAGTTGGTAAGTTAGCAGCGAAAGCCCTAGCCAATAGTAGATGATAAGCTACTATTCCTCTAACAGTTGTTTGAGGTAACAATGCAAGCGATGATGGACTTGCAGGCAAACCTAAGAATGTAAGCAAGTTAATGAAAGCTTGATTGGTTGGAGCCATTACTGTGAAGTTTGCCAAAGGATTTGCTAGGAAATCTGAGAATTTTGATCCAGCTGGAACACCAGCGTCTGCAGCAGTAATTGCAGCCACTAAATAACTCAAATCAGCATCTCTCGACATTGTATCCAACAACACCCTAGAAGGTGGGTTGAGCATGGCAAAAGTTACGTGAATTGTACCATTTGCAGCAGCCACATCTGGAGTAACTACTGGAATGTTGTTTACAAAAACATTAGAGCCTCTCTTTGATGGGAAGTTACTGAACCTTACCAAAGGGTTGGTATTTGGTGAAGGGAATACAAAAGCAGTTGGCATTTGTACGTTAGGGAATGAAGTAGGTATTGCAGATGATGTCAAATTCCTACCTGGTACAATGTGGTATTGTACAATGCTTGCAACTGTAGTTGCAGGTAGAAGATTAATTAAACCTAAAGAAATACCTGAGCGTGTGAATGCAGCATCATCTGGAGCAAACACTGTGAAAACACTGTTTTTATCAGATACAGCTGGCATTAAACCAGCTTTAGTTACAGCAGCTTTCAAAATTGAAAAGCTAGCATTCGTATTCAAAACCTCACCAATTGTGCTTCCAGTTCCTGTAGGATAGCTAATTGGAGTTGCTTCTGGTACATTCTCATTTTTAGTACAAGATGCTGAAACCAATACGACTAAGGTCAATACTGGTAACCAGTTCTTAATTATGTTCAATTTATTTTTCATACTTATAATTTTTTAGTTTGTTGTTGTGTCGTTTTCGATTAGAAAATATTGTAACCGAAAGAAACATAATACAAACCACCAATTGATGGGTTGGCCAAAGCTGTAATGTAATATTGGTTCAACAAGTTGTTGGCACCTACTCTTACAACAGAATTGATTTTTGGAAGTTTGTAACTGATCTGACCATCAAGTACTCTGTATGATGGAACAACACCAGTTGCCAAATCACTTTGGTAATCGAATTCAGATTGGAAACGGTATACAAAGTTGAATCCAACTCTCTTGCTCTTTCCAATTCCATTGTTACCAAATGAAACGTTACCACGCAATTTTGGAGCGTTGAAATAAGTAATGAAACCTTGTTCAACATCACCTAATTTATCAGATGACAAGTTACCTGTTGCGTAGAAGCCACCATTGAATCTATATTCTGCAGATACACCCCAACCGCTGGTCTTAACTTGACTAGGATTGTTGATTGGAATAGAAAGGATTCTTCTCTTAGAAGGCACTAAGATATCGGCTGGACTAGGAGCATTTGTAATTGATTGTGCAACCAACACCCTTGTGATGAAGTCCTGATAATTACCTTGATAATAATATGCATCAATCAACAATCTCGACTTAAGCAACAATCCTCTGTAACCAACTTCAAATGAAGTAACTGCTTCTGGTTTGAAGTCAGTGAACTCTTGCACTTTAAGTTGTCCTTGTCCGAGTGCAGCAACAGAATAAACTGGATTACCAGTGATGTTATAACCTTGCTTCATTGAAGGAACACCACCTATCAAAATCGCACCACCTGCAGCTAGGTTGATGAATTGCTGCTGAGTAGATGGGAAGCGATACGCTGTTTGGTAAGAAAATCTTAAATGATTGTTCTTAGCTATACGCAATGTAGCTGTAGCTCTTGGGGTAAAGCGGCCTTTGAAGTTTTCGTTTTTGTCGTAGCGACCAGAAACAGTGAACTTAATAAGGTCTTTTGCAAAACCTTTTGCTACTTGAACATATCCACCAAATTCGTTGATGGGAATTTTTCCAGTTGAGTCAGCGAATAATGTTCCTTCAGAGTTCAACAAGAACTGTCTGAAGTTACCTCCAACCAAAACCTCTGCCCAATCACCAGTGAGGTGAGTCAAGTTATACTGACCTTCAACAGCATAAAGATTAGTTTTATCAATAAAGAGACCACCGCCATCAGCTATTGATCTTGCTCTAACTGAATCGTATAGTCTTTGGAACTGTCTTGTTCCTGGCATTGGTCTACCAATATCAGCTACAGAACGTGCCATGTTGTGTGCGTTTATAGAAGTCATACCATTCAACAAACCACCCAAATAAGCTTGTCCATATTCAGTATACCACTGAGGAGATGATTTCCAAGCCTCATTAAACAATCTTGTAGTAACAGTAGTATTGTAAGACTGTCCAGCATTTTCTTGAGTGGTATAAGCTCTTACCGCCCAGTTTTTGTGCTTTAATTCGAGTTTGTATTGACCCATTTTCAAGTCTAACAATGAATAACGGTCACTTCCTGTATAAACTGTATTACCAGTTCCCCAGAAACCTGATAAAACGGCTTCAATTGAATTGGTAATCTTATAATTAAAAGAAGCACCCATTTTAAAGTTGATTGTATTAGGGTTGGTAACTTCTTTTTCAGAATAACCTGTTCTTGAAACTGGATTAGGTGAGCCTGTTAAGGTAGAAATATAAGGTGCCAAAAATGGAGCTTGTCCAGCAATACCATTTAAAACCAAGTTTAAATCAATGGTAGTTTCATCACCATAAAAGTTCATACCATCATAGTTAGGGTCAGTAGCTCTTGTACCTGGTACAATACCACCAATAAATGGCCCAGAGCGTAATACGTTTCTATTATCAGCAGCCAACCAGTCTTTTGCCTGAATTAGACCTGCAGTAATTTTATAGGCAAAGCGTTCACTTACTTTCTTTGCATATCTAACATCCCAGTTATAATATCCAGATGGATCACGGTATTTACCATCAGCATGCATCAAACCATTCTTAATTTGGAAAGAAAGTCCCTGATGCTTGAAAGGATCCTTACTATTAATGAGTAAAGTACCGTTCATACCACCAGAACCGTAAAGTGCAGACGATGCACCTTGTAAAAGTTCCATGCTTTCTACGTCTAATTCACTTAGACCAATTAAGCTACCTACCGCAAAGTTTAGACCTGGTGCCTGGTTATCCATACCGTCTACGATTTGTGTAAACCTGGTATTACCTGATCCTGCAAAACCTCTTGTGGTAACTGTTTTAAACGTTAAGCTCGAAGCAACCATATCAACACCTTTCAAGTTGGTTGCCATATCAAAATAATCAGCAGCTGGAGCATTTCTCAGTGCTGTGTTATTGATACGCTCAATTGAAACAGGTGATTCTAGGATTTTGGTTGGTGTTCTTGTAGCAGAAACTACAACCTCTTCACCTAATGTAGAAGAAGGTGTCAAACTAACAGTAGGTATAGCACCTGCTGCGTTAACGGTTACTTCGGATATTCCATATCCAATTGAAGAAAACAAAAGTGTGACTGGAAATTTTGTTGATGCAGGAATGCTCAAGGTGAAATTTCCTTTGTTGTCTGTAAATGTACCTGAAGTGCTTCCTTTCAGTGTAACTGAAACAGAAGTTAAGGTTTCTGATCCAGTAGCACTCTTTACGTTACCCGAAATGGTAACATTCTGTGCATTAACAATAGCCGGCAGCATCAAGAAAAATAGAGCTGCTAAGCGCGCTAATCTTTTCATAAGCAGTTTTTTTGGTCAAATTTGGTTACAAAATAGGCATTGTTCGAATCATAAAAAAATTTCGTGGATATATTCATATTTGAAAGCATATCTAAAATTGGCAGAATCAAGCCGCAATTTTAATTTAGCAGTATGAATAACTTCAATTTTCCAGGGCAAACAGCTTTTTATAAGGGTAAGGTAAGAGACGTTTATACCATTAACAACCAATACCTTGTAATGGTTGCGAGCAATAGAATTTCAGCTTTTGATGTGGTTTTGCCTAGGCCTATTCCTTATAAAGGACAGGTTTTGAACCAAATAGCTGCCTTTATGCTGGATCAAACAAAATCCATTTGCCCAAATTGGTTGATTGAAAGTCCAGCTCCAAACGTTTCTATTGGTCAACGTTGTGAGCCCTTTAAAATTGAAATGGTTGTTCGTGGTAACCTGGTAGGTCATGCCTGGAGAACCTACCAAAATGGCAGAAAGCTATGTGGTGAAACCATGCCAGATGGCTTAAAAGAAAATGATTTCTTTCCTACCCCTCTAATTACCCCTTCAACTAAGGCAGCAGCTGGACATGATGAAGATATAAGTGCAGATGAAATCATTGCTCAAGGATTGGCTACTGCTGAGGAATGGGAAATATTGAAACAATACACTTTAGCTCTTTTTGCGAAGGGAAAAGAACTTGCTGCAAAGCAAGGACTTATTCTTGCAGATACTAAATATGAATTTGGCAAACTCAATGGTAAAATTGTACTAATGGATGAAATTCATACTCCGGACTCATCCAGGTATTTTTTTGCAGAAGGTTTTGAAGAAAGACAAAAGAAAGGCGAAAGACAATTGCAATTGAGCAAGGAGTTTGTACGTGAGTGGTTAATTGCCAATGACTTCATGGGTAAGACCGGACAAGTAGTCCCTGAAATGACCGATGAATGGATTAAGACTATTTCTGACAGATATATCCAACTCTATGAGCAACTTATAGGTGAACGCTTTGTACCAGTTGATTTATCTGATGAAGAAACGTACAACAAGACAACCCAATCTTTAGCTAAACTCAGTCAATAGACTTAATCAGGTTTAGTTAAAGCTTTAATAAGTTGCTTCGACTTATTGAAAATATTTCTTCCTTTATCAATTCCTTTTCTTTTTAGCTTTTGTTCTTCTTCGGGAAGATGAATAAATGATTGACAATCTTTGCTGCAACAACCATCTAAAACAGTTTTGCAATCATCACATTGAATGAATAAAAGATGGCATGCACTATTAGCGCAGTTTACGTGTACATCACAGGGGTTGCCACAAATATGACAATTAGCAATTACATCTTCAGTAATGCGCTCCCCTAGCCTTTCATCAAAAACAAAATTCTTTCCAATGAATTCAT
>JBEBDP010000077.1:0-10388 GCA_041156925.1 Bacteroidota bacterium
CATTTGTACACCACCGTCTCCAATGATAGCCACAACGGTCCTGTCCTTCGCACCATATTTAGCACCCATGGCTGCTGGTAATGCAAAGCCCATGGTTCCCAATCCTCCTGATGTGATATTACTTTTGCTTTTGTTGAATTTGGCATAGCGGCATGCAACCATTTGGTGCTGACCAACATCAGTAACAATTACTGCATCGCCATGAGTTAATTCATTTAGTGTTTTGATTACTTCTCCCATCGTCATGATATCTGAGGTGGGGTTCAATTCATCATGAATAACTACTTCAAGCTCCTTGTCCATACACTCACTGAATTTATTTACCCAGGCTGAATGATCTCTTTTTTCCAACAAGGCAGTGATCATAGGAAGCGATTCTTTACAATCGCCCCAAACAGGAACATCAGCTTTGATGTTTTTATCAATTTCAGCTGGATCTATATCAAGGTGAATGACTTTCGCTTGTTTTGCATATCGATCAAGTCGGCCTGTTACACGGTCGTCAAATCGCATACCGATAGCAATCAATACATCACATTCATTGGTGAGTAAATTAGGTCCATAATTTCCATGCATGCCTAACATACCAACATTAAGCGGATGGTCTGTTGGTAAGGAACTTAAGCCCATGATGGTCCATGCAGCTGGTAATCCACCTTTTTCAATGAAGGCCTTGAATTCTTGTTCTGCTTTTCCTAAAATGATACCTTGACCAAACAAAACCAATGGTCTTTTTGCTTGGTTGATCATCTCTGCTGCAGCTTGTATGTATTCTTTTCTTATGATTGGTTTTGGTCTATAGCTTCTGATGTGTGAACATTTTTGATAGCCTTTGTATTCAAATTTTTGAAGCTGTGCGTTCTTGGTAATATCAATTAATACAGGACCAGGTCTGCCACTACCTGCGATATAATAAGCTTTTGCAAGCACTGCAGGAATTTCATTGGCATCTGTAATTTGATAATTCCATTTTGTAACAGGAGTGGTGATGTTGATTACATCAGTTTCCTGGAAGGCGTCTGTACCTAAGAGGTGAGCAAATACTTGTCCAGTTATACAAACCAATGGGGTAGAGTCAATCATGGCATCTGCTAGTCCGGTTACAAGGTTGGTTGCACCGGGACCGCTAGTTGCAAAAACTGTTCCAGTTCTACCAGATGTTCTAGCATATCCTTGTCCCGCATGAATCCCGCCTTGCTCATGTCTAACCAAGATATGTTCTAGATGATCTCTATAGTCATATAAAGCATCATAAATTGGCATGATGGCTCCACCAGGATAACCAAAAATAGTTTCAACACCTTCTGCAATCATGGCTTTCATCACGGCTTCACTTCCCGTAATTTCTATTGGTGTTTCCAATAACTGCTCTTCTGCAAGTAGATTTTCTGTTTGCATAATGAATTATTTATCTGTAATACAGCCTTCAGCTGCTGATGTAACTTGTTTAGCGTACTTGTATAAAATTCCTTTAGTAACTGAAAGTGCAGGTTGTTTCCATGCGGCTTTGCGTGCAGCAATTGTTGACTCATCCAGCAGTACATTGATTTTGTTATTCACTGCATCAAGTTCAATTTGGTCACCATCTTCAATGATGGCAATATTTCCTCCATCAAAAGCTTCAGGTGTAATATGTCCTACAACAAAACCATGTGTTCCGCCACTGAATCTACCATCGGTAATCAGTGCCACATCTTTTCCTAATCCTGCACCAATAATGGCTGACGTAGGTTTAAGCATTTCAGGCATACCTGGTGCACCTTTTGGACCAACATAACGGATGACAACAACATCTCCTTTTTGAACACGACCGCTGCTGATTCCTTGTATCAATTCTTTTTCTCCATTGAATACACGCGCTGGTCCTGCAAATTTTTCACCTTCCTTTCCACTGATTTTAGCAACACTTCCCCCTGAAGCGATGTTGCCATACAAAATCTGTAGATGTCCAGTTGCTTTTAATGGATTTTCTAATGGTTTAATAATTTGTTGTTTTTCAAATTCGATATCTGGAACTGATGCAAGATTTTCTGCAACAGTCTTTCCGGTTACCGTTAAGCAATCACCATGAATGAGTCCTTTGTTCATGAGATATTTCATAACCAATGGTACACCTCCTACATTATGTAGATCTTCCATTAAATATTTTCCGGAAGGTTTGAAATCAGCTATAACAGGCACTTTATCACTGATGGTTTGTACATCATCCTGAGTAAGTTTCAAGCCAATGCTATGTGCCATTGCAATCATGTGTAGGACTGCATTAGTTGAACCTCCAAGTGCCATGATAATGGTCAGTGCATTATCAAAAGCCTTTCTTGTCATGATATCAGATGGCTTGATATCTTTTTCTAATAAAACCTTTATTGCTTTTCCTGCCTCAATACATTCATTTTTCTTATCATCACTCAATGCAGGATTTGATGAGGAGTAGGGAAGACTCATGCCCAATGCCTCAATGGCTGATGCCATTGTGTTAGCTGTGTACATTCCGCCGCAGGCGCCTGCACCCGGACAAGAATGTTTTACGATGCCTTTGAAATCTGATTCATCTAATGCACCTGCAATTTTTTTACCCAATGCCTCAAAAGCAGATACGATATTCAAGTCCTCACCTTTGTAATGTCCAGGTGCTATTGTACCACCGTAAACCATGATGGAGGGTCTATCTAGGCGAGCCATTGCCATGATAGAGCCCGGCATATTTTTATCACAACCAGGAACAGTAATCAATGCATCATAATATTGTGCTCCACATACGGTTTCAATTGAATCCGCAATAACATCTCTACTCACTAATGAATAGCGCATTCCATCAGTGCCATTTGACATTCCATCACTTACACCTATTGTATTGAATGTGAGTCCCACTAAATTGTTTTCCCAAGTACTTTTTTTCACAATAGCAGCTAATTCATTTAAATGCATATTGCAGGTGTTGCCATCCCAGCCCATACTTGCAATACCAACCTGTGCTTTGGCTAAATCTTCATCCGTTAAACCAATCCCGTAAAACATCGCTTGGGCAGCTGGTTGTGTAGGATCTTGAGTGATGGTCTTGCTATATTTATTGAGTTCCATTTTTATATAAAATTTTTATTGTGCTATTTGTTACGATTAAATTATTGTCGACTTCCTGATTTGAATATTTTCTTTATGGATAGCGACATTGGTTTTGTTCATGATATAATCACAGACCATCTCTCCGATGGTTGAAGTAAAATAAAAGTTGACAGGATCAAGGTCTTTGGTAACAAATCCATTTTCAATTGTCCAGCCCACTGCGTCTCTCACATTATTGGCCTCTTCTGTTAATCCAAAATGATCCAACATCATTGCTGCAGATAAGATTGTCCCAATAGGATTAGCCAAGTCTTTCCCTTTTGCTTCATTATAAGAACCATGAATCGGTTCAAAAAGTGGAGGTCCTTCACCATAAGATGCAGAAGGTAACAGACCAAGAGAACCAGCAAGTGCACTAGACTCATCGCTGAGAATATCACCGAATAAGTTTTCCGTTAGAATAACATCAAAATCCTTGGGATGCGTAATCAGTTGCAATGCAGCATTGTCGATATACATAAACTCAAGTTGTACATCTGGAAAATCTGCTGCAATTTGTGTTACTGTTTTTCTCCAGAGTTTAGAAGTTTCTAGTACATTGGCTTTATCAACAACAGTAAGTTTTTTTCTTCTTTGTAAGGCGTATTTGAATGCGATTTGAGCAACGCGAGTAATCTCGTTTGTATTATAAATGCACAAGTCAGAAGCCTCTTGTTTGTCTGCACTCAACTCTTTCTTACCAAAATAAATTCCGCCTGTCAATTCTCTGAGTAGCATGATATCAACTCCTTCTAAATACTTTGGTTTTAGTGGAGATAAATATTGAAGGGTTGAATAAGCTTTAACAGGTCTGATGTTAGCAAATAGTCCAAGTGATTTTCTCAATTTGAACAATCCTTGTTCCGGTCTAACAGTAGCGTCAGGATTCTTATCATATTGGGGTTCGCCTACTGCACCAAATAAAATTGCATCACTTTTCAAACAACGATCTAGTGTCTCTCTTGTGAGTGGTTCACCAAATTTTTCTATAGAAGCGGCTCCAATTTCACCAAATTCAAAATTGAAAACATGGCCATATTTTTTGGCTATGGTGTCTAATACACGAATAGCCTGATGGGTCACTTCTGGACCAATACCATCACCAGCTAAAACGGCTATGTGTAAATTGACAATCATTATACAGTCTTCATTTTTAAATAGGTATTGGCAAGTTGAGTGAGGTTAACATCTTCAACTTCCTTTAATGCATCTGCCAGATTCAAAAATTGTTGATAGAGTTCATCAATATCGTTTCTATCAAAAGTGAAACCTAGATTCTTGAAACGATAGGCGAGTGCTGATCTGCCACTTCTTGCTGTGAGTACAATTTTTGAAGTAGCTGCTCCAACTTCTTCAGGTCGGATGATTTCGTATGTCTGTGCATCTTTTAAAAAGCCATCTTGGTGAATACCAGACGAATGAGAAAAAGCATTTGCACCAACTATGGCTTTGTTCGGTTGCACTGGCATCCGCATGGTGTCTGATACGAGCTGACTAATTGGATTTAGTTTTGTAGCATCAATTCCGGTTGTTAATCCGAGATGTGCATGTTGTTTGAGTACCATAACAACTTCCTCAAGTGAAGTATTGCCTGCACGTTCACCCAAACCATTGATGGTGCACTCAATTTGTCTTGCACCGTTGATGGCACCATATATTGAATTGGCTGTCGCTAACCCAAGATCATTGTGGCAATGACAAGATAAAACTGCTTTATCAACGTTAGGCACGTTGTTCATCAAGTAGGCAATTTTCTCACCGTATTGTGTAGGTAGACAATAACCTGTTGTATCAGGTATGTTTACCGTTGTTGCACCAGCTGCAATCACGGCCTCCACAACACGAGCTAAATATTCATTGTCAGTTCTCCCGGCATCTTCAGCATAGAATTCTACATCATCTGTGTATTTTCTTGCCCATTTTACTGCCTGGACTGCCCTTGCTAAAATATCTTCACGATTGCTGTTGAACTTGCTTTTGATATGGGAATCTGATGTGCCAATTCCAGTATGAATTCTTCCTCTTTTTGCATGTTTCAATGCTAGTCCCGCTACCTCAATATCTTTCTCTACAGCACGGCTCAAACCACAGACGGTAGCATTTTTGATGATTTTTGAAATGGCTTCAACAGATTCAAAATCACCCGGACTAGAAATAGGGAAGCCCGCTTCTATAATATCAACCCCCAAGTCTTCCAATGCTAATGCCAACTCAATTTTTTCTTTGGTATTGAGCTTGCAACCTGGAACCTGCTCACCATCCCTAAGGGTTGTATCAAAAATAAATATTCGATTTTCGGCCATAATCAATTTTTTGAAGGGTAAAAAGACAAAATATAAGTACCCTGTTAGCTAATTTAAGCCATTGATTTTTTCGGAATTACCCAAAATGGGTCGTAATTTACGGCTTGTAACCACATCTGATTTTGATAAAACGCAATACTGATGCGGTTTTTAAAGAAAGATAATTACGATGCCCAACCGGTCTGCAGATGAATTGTTTCAATTGATAAAAACCCTTGAAAAAGGGGAAAAACGCAATTTTAAATTGTATGTGAGCCGTAATGCCGCAGCTGAAGATTTAAAAATCACTCAGCTTTTTGATGCTTTGGACAAAATGGATGTATACGATGAAGACTTGTTGTTGAAAAAAAATACATCAATACAAAAACAACAACTTTCTAATTTAAAAGCACACCTCTACAAAGAGATTCTCGCTAGTCTGAGGCTCATAAAATCAGAACAGGCTGTTGATATTCAATTGCATGAGCAACTAGAACACGCCAGAATACTTTACAACAAGGGACTCTACCACCAAAGTCTAAAATTGTTGCAAAAGACAAAAGAACTGGCAAAAACTTATAATCAAATTACATTTTGGGTACAGGCACTTTTCTTTGAAAAGAAAATTGAAACCCTTCATATTACAAGAAGCTTTGAACACAGGGCTGAAGAACTTGCATTTGAAGTAAATGAACTGAACGAGCGGTTATCGATGGTGGGTAAACTCAGCAACCTGGCTTTACAATTATATGGTTGGTATATCAAAAACGGACATGTTAGAGATGCTGATGAGATTGAAGCTTTGAAAAAATTTTATACCGAAAATCTGCCTTCCAATGCACAGGAATTTTCAGGTTTTTATGAAAGGCTATACCTCTACCAAAGTCAGGCCTGGTTTGGGTTTATATTGCAGGACTTCCTTACTTACTATAAAAATTGTCAGCGTTGGGTGGATTTGTTTGAAAGAGAGCCTCAAATGATCAAAGTGGAGCCTCAACATTTCATTAAAGGGATGCATAATCTCTTGAATGCACATTTCATGCTAAGAAATGATAAGAAGTTTTTACAAGACATTGAAAAGTTTGAGAATTTCTATCTTTCAAAAGAGGGGATGTCTAATATCAATAATCAAGTTCAATCTTTTGTTTACCTCTATTTGGCTAAACTAAATCATCATTTTTTAGAAGGAAGTTTTTCTGAGGGTATTTTATTGATCCCAGAAATCGAATCCAAACTTGCTGATTTTGAGTTGCAGCTTGATAAGCACAGGACCTTGATTTTTTATTACAAATTTGCTTGTTTGTTTTTCGGCTCTGGTGATTTTGATAATGCGGTTTTATACCTCAACAAAATCATCCATTGGAAGGCAGATTTGAGATCAGATTTACAATGCTATGCACGATTGCTCCATTTGATTGCACATTATGAACTCGGTAATGATGAAATTTTGGAAAGTCAGGTTAGGTCTGTTTACCGCTTCATGTCCAAGCTAAAGAATCTTACCACGGTCGAAAATGAAATATTTAGCTTCATCAGATCCTCATTCAGTCTATCGAAAAAGGAAATTAAGGCAGGATTTGAGCATTTGTTTGAAAAATTAAAAAAGCTGGAAGGTAATCCCACAGAAAGCAGGTCGTTTATGTACTTGGATATCCTTTCATGGTTGGAAAGCAAAATAAAAGGTGTGCCTGTACAAGCTGTTATAGCCGACCATTTTCGAAATAGACAGCAAAACGAGGTAGAAAGCTAAAAGGAATGTCTTTTAGTGCAAGAAATTTATTGAAAATTCACCCGTTTTGACTACCTTTGCCATCCTTAAATTTGGCATGCCCGTATTTTTCCAAATCTGTACTAATATAAATCATTGATAATCAATGATGTGTATTCGGCTTATCTAGCCGACAGATTGGTATTTGCGGCGGTAGAAAATTGTAAAAACAGATAACTTACTATGGCTATCAAAAAAGACAATCGCCCGAAATCTTCATTTTCAAAGATTACCATCAGCCTTGCTTCTCCAGATTCTATCCTTGATAGGTCATTTGGTGAGGTGCTGAAACCAGAGACCATCAACTACAGAACCTATAAGCCTGAGCGTGATGGTTTATTCTGTGAAAAAATCTTTGGTCCAGTTAAAGATTACGAATGTGCTTGCGGAAAGTACAAGAGAATTCGTTACAAGGGTATTGTTTGTGACCGTTGTGGTGTTGAAGTAACTGAAAAGAAAGTGAGAAGAGAGAGAATGGGTCACATCAAATTGGTAGTACCTGTTGTACACATATGGTATTTCAAGAGCTTACCAAACAAGATTGGTTATTTGTTGGGTATCAGTTCTAAGAAATTGGAGAGCATTATTTACTATGAGCGTTTCGTAGTAATTCAACCTGGTATCGTTGAAGAGAAAGGTAAGAAGCAAGGCGACTTGTTGACTGAAGAAGAATATTTAGACTTATTGGACACTCTTCCAAAGGAGAATCAGTATTTGCCTGATGAGGATCCAAATAAGTTTATCGCGAAGATGGGTGCTGAAGCTGTACATGATTTATTGCTCAGAATCGATTTAGATTCATTGAGTTATACACTCAGAAACGCTGCTGCAACCGAAACCTCACAACAGAGAAAAGCAGATGCCTTGAAGCGTTTGAGTGTGGTTGAGTCTTTCCGTGATGCTAACAGCAGAATCAATAACCGTCCAGAATGGATGGTGATGCAATACATTCCAGTTATTCCACCAGAATTGAGACCGTTGGTTCCATTGGATGGTGGACGTTTTGCTTCATCTGACTTGAATGATCTTTACCGCAGGGTGATTATCAGAAACAACCGTTTAAAGCGTTTGTTGGAAATCAAGGCTCCTGAGGTAATCTTGAGAAATGAAAAGAGGATGTTGCAAGAGGCGATCGACTCATTGTTCGACAACAGCCGTAAGTCTAATGCTGTAAAAGCAGAAGGTGGTAGAGCATTGAAGTCGCTTAGTGATGTTCTTAAAGGTAAGCAAGGTCGTTTCCGTCAGAACTTGTTGGGTAAGCGTGTCGACTATTCTGGTCGTTCGGTTATTGTGGTAGGTCCTGAATTGAAATTACATGAGTGTGGTTTGCCAAAGGACATGGCTGCGGAATTGTTCAAGCCATTTATCATTAGAAAATTAATTGAAAGAGGTATTGTAAAGACTGTAAAGTCTGCCCGTAAGTTGGTTGATCGTAAAGAGGCAATCGTATGGGACATCCTTGAAAATATTTTGAAAGGTCACCCTGTAATGCTTAACCGTGCCCCAACATTGCACAGGTTATCTATTCAGGCCTTCCAACCAAAGTTGGTAGAAGGAAAGGCGATTCAATTGCACCCGTTGGTTTGTTCTGCGTTCAACGCCGACTTCGACGGTGACCAAATGGCGGTTCACGTTCCATTGAGTCATGCTGCAATTTTGGAAGCGCAATTGTTGATGCTTGCATCTCATAACATCCTGAACCCACAAAACGGAACGCCAATCACGCTTCCTTCTCAGGACATGGTTCTTGGTCTATATTATATTACCAAGGGTAAGCGTAACATTGAGAATGATGTTGTGAAGGGTGAAGGAATGAAGTTCTATAGTGCTGAAGAAGTAATCATCGCATACAATGAGGGTAAGGTTGATTTGCACGCTTATATTAAAGTAAAGGCAAAGGTGCGTAACGATGATGGTGCTCTAGAAACCAAGTTGATCGAAACTACAGTTGGTCGCGTCTTGTTCAATCAGGCAGTACCAGCTCAGGTTGGATATGTGAACGCTTTGCTTACAAAGAAGAGTTTAAGAGAAATCATTGGTCAGATCATTAAAATCACCAACGTTCCTACAACAGCTAAATTCCTTGATGCTATCAAGGAGCTAGGTTTCCGTATGGCGTTCAGAGGTGGTTTATCCTTCAACATCCAGGATCTTGAGCTTCCAGTATTGAAAGGAGAGATGATTGACAATGCTTCTGGTGAAGTACAAGAGGTTTGGGACAACTACAACATGGGTCTCATTACCAATAACGAGCGTTATAACCAGATCATTGATATTTGGTCAAGGGTGGATACAAAAATCACCGAGACTTTGATCAGGGCTATGGCCACTGACAAACAAGGTTTCAACTCAGTTTACATGATGTTGGATTCCGGTGCGAGGGGTTCTAAGCAGCAGGTAAAACAGTTGGCTGGTCTTCGTGGATTGATGGCTAAACCAAGAAAGAGTGGATCAACAGGTTCAGAGATCATCGAGAATCCGATCCTTTCTAACTTTAAAGATGGTTTGAGTGTATTGGAATACTTTATCTCTACACACGGTGCGCGTAAGGGTCTTGCCGATACTGCATTGAAAACAGCGGATGCTGGTTATTTGACTAGACGTTTGGTTGACGTTGCGCAAGATGTAATTATATCTGAAGAAGATTGTGGAACATTGAGAGGTATTGCAACCAGTGCGTTGAAAGACAATGAGGATATAGTAGAGCCATTATATGATAGGATTTTGGGTAGAACTTCATTGCATGATGTTTATGATCCATTGTCTGATGAATTGCTAGTAAGTGCTGGTCAGCATATTGATGAGGATACAGCTAAGAAAATTGAAGATTCAGGAATTGAGACTATTGAAATCCGCTCAGTACTTACTTGCGAAAGCAAGCGTGGCTGTTGCGTTAAGTGTTATGGATTGAACCTGGCTTCAGGTAATATTGCTCAGCGTGGTGATGCTGTAGGTATCATTGCTGCACAATCAATCGGTGAGCCGGGTACTCAGCTTACACTTCGTACATTCCACGTGGGTGGTGTTGCAGGATCTGCATCAGTTGAATCTCATTTGGTAGCGAAGTTTGACGGTGTGGTTCAATTTGACGGTTTAAGAACTGTTAAGGCGAAGAACAACGAAGGAAAAGATGTTCAAGTTGTAATTGGACGTACCGCTGAGATGAGGATCATGGATCTTAAGAATGATCGTGTTTTGATTACCAATAACGTACCATACGGTTCAACACTTGCTGT
>JBEBDP010000078.1:0-3625 GCA_041156925.1 Bacteroidota bacterium
TCTATTAAGCTACAGCTTTTTTTACTAAATCTGCTGCTTCGCTCAAAAGAATTGCACTTTGAACTTTTAGTCCACTTTCATCAATTAATTTTTTCGCTTCAACGGCATTTGTACCCTGAAGTCTTACAATAATTGGAATATTGATGTTGCCTAAATTCTTGTATGCTTCAATTACACCAGCCGCAACTCTGTCGCAACGAACAATACCGCCAAAAATATTGATGAGAATAGCTTTTACATTGGGATCCTGCATGATGATCTTGAAACCTGCTTCAACAGTCTGTGCATTTGCCGTACCGCCTACGTCCAAGAAGTTTGCAGGTTCACCACCACTCAATTTGATCATATCCATGGTTGCCATTGCCAAACCTGCACCATTTACCATACAGCCTACATTGCCATCGAGTTTAACGAAATTCAAATTGAATTTTCCAGCTTCAACTTCTGTAGGATCTTCTTCAGTTAAGTCGCGCATTGCTGCTAAATCTGGATGTCTGTTAAGTGCGTTCTCATCCAAATTCATTTTACAATCAACAGCAATAATTTTATCATCAGCTGCTTTAAACAATGGGTTGATTTCAAGCATAGAGCAATCGAGACCAACATATGCATTGTATAAGTTGGTTACGAACTTTACCATGTTTTTGAATGCGTCTCCACTTAGACCCAAATTGAAAGCAATTTTTCTAGCTTGGAAGGGAAGCAAACCACCTGAAGGGTGAACCAACTCTCTGTGAATTTTCTCAGGTGTATCATGTGCAACATCTTCAATGTTCATTCCACCTTCAGTAGAGTACATGATTACATTTTGTCCTTTTGCTCTATCCAATAGGATGGATAGGTAAAATTCTTTGCGCTCAGTTGGACCATCATAATACATGTCTTGAGCGACAAGAATTTTGTTTACTACTTTACCTGAAGGTCCTGTTTGAATAGTGACCAGTGTGCCACCTAAAATCTTTTCTGCAAACTCCTTTATATCTTCTGCACTTTTACCCACTTTCACACCATTAATACCTGTTTCTTTAACTGTTCCTTTTCCTCTACCACCAGCATGAATTTGTGCTTTCACAACTGCAAACTTGCTACCTGATTTTTCCTTGATTTGTTCATATGCTGCCAAAGCCTCATCAACTTTGCTGCAGGCTACACCTTCCTGAACTGGAACATTGTACTTTTTGAGCAATTCTTTCGCTTGGTATTCGTGCAGATTCATCTGTATAAAATTTACGCAAATATAGTGCAGCGCTTCGATTTTTAGACATAAAAAAAGAGCAGTAATTTCTTACTGCTCTGGAAGTGATAAGGGTTAAACAAAAGCTTTATTTTCCTTGATTTTCTGGTCTAAGGCTACGTACGGTTTTACCAGCCTGCCACATTTCACTATCTCTGAGTTCTTTAAGCTCAACTTCAAGTTTTTCGCGATAGTCTGGTTGTGAATTGCTGTCAATGCTTCTTTGGCTTTCTTTTCCAGCAGCAACGCTATCGTATAAATCGTTGAAAACAGGAAGGGTAGCGTCTTTGAACTTTTTCCACCAATCCAATGCTCCTCTTTGTGCAGTTGTTGAACAGTTGGCGTACATCCAATCCATACCGTTTTCAGCAACCAATGGCATTAGGGATTGTGTTAACTCTTCAACTGTTTCGTTAAATGCTTCAGAAGGAGAGTGGCCTCTTTCACGTAAAACCTGGTATTGGGCTGCAAAAATTCCTTGAATTGCACCCATGAGTGTTCCTCTTTCTCCAGTTAAATCACTGTATACTTCTTTTTTGAAATTGGTCTCAAAAAGGTAACCACTACCAATTGCAATTCCCAATGCAACTACTCTTTCTTTAGCCCTGCCTGTTGCATCTTGGAAGATGGCATAACTAGAGTTAAGACCTCTTCCTTGTAGGAACATTCTTCTCAAAGAGGTTCCTGATCCTTTAGGAGCTACTAGAAATACATCCACATCTGCTGGCGGAACAATGCCAGTTTGGTGGTTATAGGTGATGCCAAAGCCATGAGAAAAATACAAGGCTTTACCTGGAGTTAAATGTTTTTTTACAGTTGGCCACATTGCGATCTGAGCAGCGTCACTCAACAGATAGCAAATAATAGTTCCTCTTTCTAAGGCTTCTTCTATTTCAAAAAGTGTTTCACCAGGAACAAAACCATCAGCAATGGCCTTATCCCATGTTTTTGAATTTTTACGTTGTCCAACAATTACATTGATACCGTTTTCTTTTTGGTTCAATGCCTGACCTGGGCCTTGAACTCCGTATCCAATTACAGCAACTACTTCATCTTTAAGTACCTGCTGAGCTTTTGCTAACGGAAATTCTTCACGAGTGACTACATTTTCTTCTGTCCCTCCAAAATTTAATTTTGCCATAACCTGTGTTTAGTTGTTTTAAATATGTGGTTTAATTGTTAGACTATTTTTGAGTTTGCTTCTTCCTCTGAAATCGGTTCATCTATGATATTGTTCTGATGTTCAGTTAATTCAAATTCTTTTAATTTTTCGTGAAAGCCTTTGCTGTCTTTGATGATAGCAACCCTTGCACTTCTTACAAATTCTATTAAGCCATATGGTTCAAGCACCTTGATTAATCTGTCTGTTTCTTCTCTTTGTCCCGTTGTTTCAAAAATGGTATAGTCTTTTCTTATAGCAACTACACGTGCACCATATGTTCTGAGTAAGCGTTCCACTTTTACTTTTTCAGCAATAATATCTGTTGGTACTTTATACAGCGCCAGTTCCTGCCAAATAATGTTGTCATTGGTATTGAAATAAGCTTTCAGTACATCTACTTGCTTTTCAATCTGTCTCACAATTTTCCTAACTGTTTCTTCAGTTTCGTTGATTACAATATTAAAGCGATGGATACCTTCCACTTCTGATGGAGAAGTATTCAAACTTTCAATATTGATCTTTCTTCTAGAGAACATGATAGCAATCCTATTCAATAGACCAACCTGGTGTTCTGTATAGATGGTTAAATTATATTCTTGTTTCATAACTGTTTATTTTAATCTGATCTCACTTACGCCACAACCTTGAGGTACCATTGGGAATACATTGTTTTCTTTTCCTACCATCACTTCAAGCAAATAGGGGCCTTTGTGATCTAGCATTGTTTTTAGTGCATTTGTTAAGTCGCTTCTTTTTGAAACGCTGTTTCCTTCTATGCGATAACCTTTTGCAACGGTTACATAATCCGGACTTTCAATATCTACAAATGAGTACCTTCTTTCGTGGAACAATTGCTGCCATTGTCTAACCATTCCTAAGAACTGGTTATTTAATATCATTATTTTGATATCAATATTGTTCTGCATAATGGTGCCCAATTCTTGGATTGTCATTTGTACACCACCGTCTCCAATGATAGCCACAACGGTCCTGTCCTTCGCACCATATTTAGCACCCATGGCTGCTGGTAATGCAAAGCCCATGGTTCCCAATCCTCCTGATGTGATATTGCTTTTGCTTTTGTTGAATTTGGCATAGCGGCATGCAACCATTTGGTGCTGACCAACATCAGTAACAATTACTGCATCGCCATTAGTTAATTCATTTAGTGTTTTGATTACTTCTCCCATCGTCATGATATCTGAGGTGGGGTTCAATTCATCATGAAT
>JBEBDP010000079.1:0-3750 GCA_041156925.1 Bacteroidota bacterium
AAGTGGATGACCTATATTCTGCATGTGTACACGAATCTGATGCGTTCTTCCCGTTTCAATGATAAATCTCATTAAACTATACCCCTTGAATTGCTCTTCAACAAAATAATGCGTAATAGCGGGTTTTCCTTTTCGTCCAACGCGCATTTTACCGGCAACAACAGGATGCTCTTCAATGGGTTGATCACAACTTCCCTGCTCATGATTAAATGCACCTGTAACAATTCCGTAATAGGTCTTTTCTAAACTTCGGTTTTGAAAAAGGGTATTGTAATATTTGTGCGCCTCCGCATTTTTAGCAAATACAATCAATCCACTGGTGTCTTTATCAATACGATGAATGATATATACTTTATCACCCTTGGCCTCTAACCAAGTTTTAACAGATGCCAAAGTTGGATCATGGCGATCAGGAATAGATAACCAGCCAGATGGCTTGTTGACTGCAACTAAATCATTGCTTGTGTATACGATTTCCGGAGAGGCGTGACTCACACTTTTTGTTTTTTGATGAATGAGCTGTTCATAAATTTCAATAACCTGATTTCTTTTTCATTCAGGTATCTCCATTTGCCACGCTCAACATTCTTTTTTGTAAGGTTACCAAACATCACTCGATCCAAATTTCTTACATCATAACCCAAGAACTCAAACATTCTTCTTACTACACGGTTTCTTCCGCTGTGCAATTCAATACCAATGATTGATTTGTCTTTAGGATCAGTAAAAGCAAGTGAATCTGCTCTAACAAAACCATCATCCAACTGAAGACCATTGAGTATTTTTTCAAAATCAACTTTACCCAAAGGCTTGTCCAACTTCACTTCATAAATCTTTTTCACTTCATGTGAAGGATGAGAAAGCTTTTGTGTCAAATCACCATCATTGGTCAGCAACAATACCCCAGTTGTATTTCTATCAAGACGACCTACAGGAAATATGCGCTCATTGGTTGCTCCTTTCAATAGATCAAGGACTGTTTTTCTTCCTTCAGGATCATCAAGTGTAGTAATATAATCTTTCGGCTTGTTCAGCAAGATGTATACGAGGTTTTTTTCTGGGATAATTTTTTTACCTCCAAAAAATACCTCATCAGTTGGAGCAACTTTGAAACCTGGTTCGGTAACGACTTGTGAGTTGACTTTAATTTTCCCTTCTTTGATCAAGGGGACGGCATCTCTTCTGGAACAAACACCACAATGTGCTACGTACTTATTTAGAGGCATCGACTTATCTACTTTACGAAGAGTAACAGCAGGCTGATGGTCACTAGATTCAGAACGATTGTCTGGCTTGTTTCTTTTATCTAAAGAGAGTGCGCGCTTTTCAATCTTTTTTTTCTCTATGGCTTCAGATCTTTCTTTTTTGAATTTTTTCTTTTCTTGTCTGAATTCCTCTTTGACTGCACTGTTCTTTTTCTTGGTTGCGAATTTTGAAAAATTGTCTGTTCTTTTCATGTTTGTTCATTTGCTGTTTTCCAACAGTAGTTTAAAAATTTATTTATTAGCTAATTGTCCGCATGCTGCATCTATATCCTTACCGCGACTCCTTCTCAACCTTGCATTCACCCTGTTCTTTTCCAAAATTTGCATAAAGGCCATGGTCTTTTCTTCAGTTGGCTTTTTGAATCGGGCAAAATCAATTGGATTGTATTCAATGATGTTCACCAAATCAGCTGGCACTTGACGATACACTTTGATCAACTCTGCTGCATCTTCAGGTGAATCATTAAACCCATCGAAAAGAATATATTCAAGCGTGATCTCGTTTTTGGTTTTCTTATGAAAATAATTCAAAGCATCAATCAAAGAACTTAAATCATTTGTCTCGTTGATGGGCATGATTTCATTCCTCTTTCTATCATTGGCTGCATGAAGTGACAATGCAAGTTTAAATTTTACTTGATCATCACCCAATTGCTTGATCATTTTTGCAACACCCGCTGTTGATACGGTTATCCTTCTTGGACTCATTGCTAATCCGTCTGGTGCAGTTATTCTCTCAATAGCTTTTAGTACATTTTTATAATTGAGCAACGGCTCACCCATCCCCATAAACACAATATTGGTGAGTTTTTGCTGTCTCATCTCCATTGCCTGGTGGTTGATCAACACAACTTCATCATAGATCTCATCAAAATTGAGGTTTCGTTTACGATCCAAATAGCCAGTAGCACAAAATTTGCACGATAAACTACAACCAATCTGAGAAGAAACACAAGCAGTTAGACGCTCTTCTGTTGGAATTAATACCCCCTCTACTTTATGGCCATCAAATGTTTTGAACCGAGATTTAATGGTACCATCCTCACTATACTGTGTTGCATCGTTTGTAAGAGATGGGAAAGAAAATTTCTCCTCTAATTTTGAGCGAAGTTCTTTAGAGAGATTAGACATCGACTGGAAATCAAAGGCATGTTTCTGCCACAACCATTCCCAAATTTGTTGCAAACGGAATTTCTTCTCCCCTATGGATTCAAGATACTCTCCAATTTCTTCTTTGCTGAACGTTCTAATGTTCGGCTTAGTGCTCAATGCCATCCTGCAAAGATAGCAAATAAGTTATGGTTGTGGCGTATACCTCAAATAAGGTTTAACAATATTGAGGCCTTTGGGGAACTTCTTTTCTGCATCTTCTGTTGAAACGGCAGGAACAACAATAACATCTTCGCCATTTTTCCAATCAGCTGGTGTGGCTACTTGGTGTTTTGCAGTTAATTGTAAAGAATCGATTACCCTGAGTACTTCTACAAAATTTCTACCTGTTGAAGCAGGATAGGTAATAAACAATTTGATTTTTTTATCTGGTCCAATTACAAATAACGATCTGACTGTAAACGTTGCTGATGCATTTGGATGAATCATGTCATATAAAGATGCCACTTCTCTTTTTTCATCAGCGATAATGGGAAAGTCAACACTACACTGTTGTGTTTCGTTAATATCTTTTACCCATAAAAAATGATTATCGATAGCATCAACACTCACTGCAAGCACTTTCACATTTCTTTTTTCAAATTCTTGTTTTAACAGAGCAGTCCTTCCTAATTCTGTGGTACACACAGGAGTAAAATCTGCTGGATGAGAAAATAATACCCCCCAAGAATCTCCCAAGTATTCATAGAAATCTATCTCACCTATTGTAGTGCTCGCTTTAAAATTTGGTGCATCATCTCCTAATCGTATTGACATAACATTAATATTTACAACAAAAGTAAATAAAATATTATACTCTACAAATTTAGTAGACTATTTATTTCCCCTTCCAATTAATTTTTTTCCAAACCGGTTTTTAACTTGGTCGATGGCATCGTACAGGTTAGCCTTTTTGATTTTATTATCGAACAAATTGGTTTGCACAGATGTCTCGGTGAGCTCTGTAAACCTAACACCAATCAGTCGAATAGCCTTTTTAGGATCATAGAGTTGCTTGAACAAATCTTTTATAACTTGGTAAAGTTCATCATCATAAGAGCTTGGCTGAATGGCCATTTGTTTGGTATGGGTTTGAAAATCAGGGTACCGTAATTTAACGGCAACACATTTGGTCATTCTTTGATCTTCGCGGAGTTCATGCGCAAGCTTCTCTGTCATGCGCAACAATTCAGCCATCAAAACTTGTTCATCTGACACGTTTTCAAAGAAAGTATGTTCGGTTGAAATTGACTTTGCTTCATGGTAATTATCAACGGTTCCTTGGTAGGCACCATTTGCTTTCAGTGATAAAACAGTTCCATATTTTCCAAAATAT
>JBEBDP010000080.1:0-18007 GCA_041156925.1 Bacteroidota bacterium
TTTAATTACTACAAAGGGATAGAAACTATACCTTACTTCCATCAGTTCTTTGCAGAATAGATAATAGGGATTAGCCTGCCTGCCGGTAGGCAGGGGAAAAGGAATTAGAAAAAAGGGAGAAGTAATTCTCCCTTTTTTTATTTAGCGCCGGGCGGACAATACTGTTTTAGATAGTTGGTGTACAGCGTTGACAAATGTTTAGTTGTGCCCTCCCCTTCATATATACCATGACTCCTATTGGGATAAGACATGAACTGGAATTGCTTGTTGTATTTTATCAATTCATTTTGCAACATTTCCGCATTTTGATAATGTACATTGTCATCGCCTGTCCCATGTATATATAAAAGATTACCACGAAGATTTTTCGCATGTGTGATGGGAGAACCCTTTATAAAGTCATCTTTGTTTTCTTGTGGCAAACCCATGTAACGCTCTTGATAAATATTATCATAAGTAAGTTGATAAGCCACTGCTGCAATTGAGATACCTGTCTTATAAATTTCAGGATACCTGAACAACAAATTCAAAGTAGCAGAACCACCTCCACTCCATCCCCATACTGCTACACGCGATGTATCAATGAAGCCCATTTTAAATACTTCACGTGCTGCACTTGCCTGATCATCAATATTTACAATACCAATTTTTCTATAGATGGATTTTCTCCAAGCTCTTCCCTTAGGAGCAGGTGTTCCTCTGTTGTCTATTGATACATACACATATCCATCGCGCTTCATATCCCCCGCATAAAGTCGGTTGTTACCTACACCAAAACGATCTACCACATTCGCACCTGCCGGTTCTGAATAAACAAAAAACACAACCGGATATTTTTTAGAAGGATCGAAATTATCCGGCTTTACCATCCAGCCATCCATTTCAACACCTTCCTTGGTTTTTACTTTAAAAAATTCAATTGGAGATTTCCTCGACTTTGATTGAGCAATCGCATCTGCTACTTTACTCTTACCTGTTGCATCTTTATGTGTACTCAACTGAATTGATTCAGTCACGAATGGCACATTGTGATTAGAAAAACTGTGGTAAGCAAAATCAGCCGTTGGTGAAATGGTATACTGATGTGTTCCAGGCTGATCATTAGGTGTTAAACGTTCTGCCTCCCCTTCTCCATTTAACTTTGAGCGATACAAGTATTTCTGCGTTGCATTATCTGGAGATGCAAAGTAATATACATACCCCTCATTCTCGCGAACAACTGCAATTTCTATCACATCAAAGTTTCCTTTGGTAACCAAATTTTCTTCTTTCCCATTTCTACTTACTCGGTATAAGTGGCGCCATCCATTTTTCTCAGACATCCACAAGAAAGACTTTCCATTGTCTAACCAATCCCATCCGCCATAACTGTAATCATCATCTACTGAAGGCAAGATATCAATCCATGCTTCATCAGTTTCTTTGTAAACAGACTGACAAACCCCTGTAGCTGCATTTGCCAAATAGAGTATGCTTTGATTTTGTTTTCTATTGAGTTGTTGAACTATCAATTCCTGGTTTCCTGCCCATTCCATGCGAGGGAGATAATGTTGCCTGGTATCACCTGGAATATTCATCCATTTTAGCTGACTAGTAGTAACATCAATAACTCCAATTTTTACTGCAGAAGGCGACTCTCCTACTTTAGGATATTCAACAGGAATAGGTTTGGAATAAATTCCAGCCAGATTATCCATCATCATGAAATCTTTGGTGCCATCAGCATCTACTTGCCAGAAGGCAATTTTTTTACCGTCTGGGCTCCATCGGAAACCATCGCGACAAGCAAATTCTTCTTCATAGACCCAATCAAATGTACCATTGATCAATCTACGATTGCCGTTTTTCGTAAGTGCTTTACGTTTACCTGTGAGGATATCTTCAACATATATATTGTACTGTGACACATAGGCAACTTGCTTACCATCAGGAGAAAGTTTAGCAAACATCAGCGACTGCGCCGGTAGACCTTTTCCCAATTGAAACCACTTCTTAGATTTCATGTGATAAACCCAGTAATCCCCCTTGGTATTGTAACGCCATACACGTGCAGTATTGTTAAAAACCAATAACTGTGCTGAAGGAGAATGCCAGCTAAAATCATCCATTGATTTAAATGGTTCAACATTGCCAAAATCCCCATCACTGATGAGCACTTTTCTGTCATTTCCTGTTTCTACAGATTCTTCTACAAGTTGGTTTTTCTTTAACTTGATGAGTGCTAGTCCATCTTCCGTCCACTGTAATTTCGATTGTCCAAATACCGCTGAGCTAAAAGATCCAATAAAACAGAAGATAAATACCCTTATGATGTTCTTTTTCATATGATTCACTTGAAACTTCAAATTAAGAAACTTCGTTTATAGTCAATTGGCTAATTTTGTAACCGCAGCATATAAATTGATGAATGGAAAAAGAAAAACTTAGGCTGGATAAATATTTGTGGGCCATCAGGTTATTCAAAACCCGCACTGCAGCTTCAACTGCCTGTGAGAAAGGAAGGGTAAAAATGAATGGAGAAGCTGTAAAAGCCTCTCGTGTTGTAAAAATAGATGACTGCTACGAGGTAAAGACTGATGAAAAAAGATGGGTAATCAAAGTAACGGGCCTTTTGCCTAAAAGGGTTCAATACAGCGAGGCCATCAAATTTTATGAGGACCAAACACCTATTGAAGAGAAAGAGAGAATAGCTTTTCAGTCGGCTAGCTTTTACTCAGGTAAAAGACTTTCAAAAATTGGAAGACCAACTAAAAAGGAAAGAAGAGATATTGATGATTTTATGGAAGGAACCGATTAAGTATGAATATACACATCCTAAGTATCGTACCGGAATTATTGGAAAGTCCATTTGGCCACTCTATCATGAAAAGAGCTGCCAGCAAAGGACTACTACAAGTAACTGTTCACCATCTTAGAAAATGGGCGGTTAATGAATATGGAATGGTAGACGACTATCAATTTGGTGGAGGCGCAGGGATGGTAATGATGTGTGAGCCCTTGGTAAATGCAATTGAAGAATTGAATGCCGCTCATCAATTTGATGAAATAATCTACATGACCCCTGATGGTGAAACCTTTAACCAGGGTATAGCCAATGCTCTTTCTTTAAAGAAATCGCTTTTGTTTATTTGCGGTCATTACAAAGGAATTGATCAACGCGTAAGAGATCATTTTATCACTAAAGAAATTTCAATAGGTGATTTTGTTTTAAGCGGAGGGGAACTTGCAGCAGCAGTTGTAGTAGATGCAATTGGGCGAATTATTCCAGGCGTTCTAAATGACGAAACATCTGCATTGTTTGATTCCTTCCAAGACAATCTATTGGCTCCTCCCGTTTATACAAGACCTGAAGAATACAGAGGATGGAAAGTACCTGCTGTTCTTATGAGTGGCGACCATAAAAAAATAGAAGAATGGCGTTACGATGAAGCATTAAAAAGGACAGAAGAAAAAAGACCTGACCTTTTAAAAAAACACTAAAGCAGTAATCTGCTCCGCTGCTCTGTCAATTCTGTGAATTTGCTTGAATGATTTTTTTTCATTTGTCGCATATGCAACAATGCAAAAAAATTTGTTTTTCTCTCTTCCCATTGCATATAGACATAGCACAAGAGAGGCCAAACAATAGCCAAAGGAAATGCTAGACTACCTATACAACTATAAGAGATAGAGAGAATTACTCCCCACCAAATTAATCCTAAGACACCCACTACGCCTGATAAAACACTGGTGTAAAAATCAATACGGGTGACGGTCTTGTCTGCAATCCAAATTGAAAGCCTGCCGGGTATCCACCAAATCAGCTTACCAAGTAAAGCAAATGGGGCGAAAATAGACACAAGCCAAAATTGCTTCAAAGCATGTTGATCATTTGACATCAAAATACTTTTATCAGTCAGTCGGTAATCAGCTAATTGCTTTTGATAAACTGCAAGATCTTTTTCGCGTGCCACAAAATCTTCATGAGAAAATTGATCAACTTTTTTACAAATAGCAGACAAGTCACCAAACAATTGATTGGCTTGCATTACCTCATCATTATAATGCATTTTAATTAGTGACTCTGCAAAGTTTGTTCTTTCACCATCTTGAACATGAATTACATTTTGTTGAAAAAGACTACTCATGGCTTTATTTAGATTAGCGATGGCCATAGCAGGAAATTCTTTGTATTGCTGCTCAAAGCTTTCAAGTGTTATTGCATCTCCTAAACGAATAAGCAGCTTAGAACCAAGGTGATGCTCAGTATAGTTGATAGCAATTGTTTGAATTTGTAATTCATTTACCTTACCCCCTTCAAATGCAGTTTGTAAAGCAACACGAGCAGCACCTTTTTTGAATGGCTCTAATTGCTTGGATTGTCTGCTAAACCCTTCTGGGAAAATCAACAATAGTTTCCCCTCCTCTAATAGTTTTCTTCCTCTATCAAAAGTCCGCTTGTTCTTTTCCAAATTTCGCACACCATGTTCCCTGCTGAAAATAGGAATCATGTGTAGCATGGTCAGTATCCGATAAGCAAGTGGATGGGCGAAAATATCACCTCGTACATAAAAATGAATTGATCGCTTTAGAAATACAGCAAGCACCATTGCATCTAGAAATGATGCAGGATGGTTAGCAATAATGATGGCAGGCTTTCCGGATTTTAGTTTTTCCAATCCAACTACATCAATCCTTCTAAAAAAGATTTTGAAGGTGATCCACATCATTACCCAGGCAAAACGATACAACATAGTACAAGATAATAAAAAATAAATCCGAATAAGTTCCTATCTTCGTATGTTATCCCAACATGAGCGATATGCAGCTGACAATATCTAGATTAGCCATTTTCTTTGTTCTTGTGATTACTTCAATTGAAGGAATAGCACAAGATGGGATGAAATTCCAGGATCAATACCAGGTCAAGATAGCCAAATCAACTTCACACATCAAGATAGATGGTATTTTAGATGAAGAAGGTTGGTTAAAGGCGGATGAAGCAAAAGATTTTCACATGAAATGGCCAAATGATATTGGCCGCCCTACACGAAATACTTTTGTTAAGATTACATACGACGACCATTTCATTTATTTTGGTATTAAAGCACTTGATACAAATTATTACATAGCTCAAACTTTAAAACGAGACCAAGGAATTTATGAGAGTGATGCAATTTCAATTGCAATAGATCCTGTTAACCAAAGAACAAACGGTTTTCTTTTTTCAATCACCCCTTATAATGTTCAAACAGAAGAATTAGTAAATGTTGGTGCGCCTAGTGAAGAGTTAAGTTTTAGCTGGGACAATAAATGGTACTCAGCCACCAGCAGACACCCTACCTATTGGATTGCCGAAATTGCCATACCCTTTCATACCCTGCGTTTCAAAGAAGGTCATGATAGATGGGGATTGAATATTCTGCGTTCAGATTTGAAGACCAATGAATATTCAAGCTGGACAGACATGCCTTTGAATTTTGATTTTTATGATTTTGGCTATTCAGGTGCCATCGTTTGGGATAAACCTCCAGTATCACCGGGCACCAATGTTTCAATTATACCTTATGTAACCAGCTCCATCAATTCTAATCGGGAAGCTGGCGACCCTACTAAATCAAAGTTCAATGGAGGATTTGATGCCAAGTTATCACTTACTCCTTCATTAAATTTAGACCTGACTGTTAACCCAGACTTTTCACAAGTGGAAGTAGACCGACAAGTAACGAATCTTACCCGATTCGATATTTTCTTTCCAGAAAGAAGAACTTTCTTTCTGGAAAACAGCGATCTTTTTTCCAGCTATGGCATACCGCCAATTCGCCCCTTTTATTCAAGAACAATTGGACTAGATAAAAATGCGAACCCTATTCCCATCCTAGCAGGAGCAAGAGTAAGTGGAAACCTAACAAAAAAAACAAGGGTAGGCTTTATGAATATGCAGACGAAATCAACTGATGATTTTGATGCACAAAACTATACAGCAGTTTCTTTTAACCAACAAGTACAAGCAAGATCTAGTGTGAAAGGCTATTTCTTAAACCGACAAAGTGTTGCAGATAAAAACTCATCTTTAAAGGATCCCACTGATACCTACGGAAGAAATGCTGGTGTTGAATATAATTTCATCGACAAAGCTGGAAAGTGGAATGCATGGACAGGCTTCCATAGATCCTTTAAGCCCAATATCAATACGCCTGAATATTATGGTAATGTTGGTGGTGGATATGCCAGTAAGACCTTGAATGTAGTAATTGACGCTGGAAAAATAACTGATAGGTATTATGCCGACATGGGATTTGTTAACCGTGTTGACAACTATGATGCCTTATTTGATACGGTATACAGACGTGGATTTTTTCTTTTATATAACCAATCGAGTTACACATTCTTCCCGAAAAAAGGACCATTCAATCAATTCATGATCAGCTTGGAGAACTTTGTCATCTTGAATTTAGATGGTAGCCAGAATGAGAGAAACCATGATCTTGAATTCAGGTTTTTCTTAAAAAACACATCGAATCTGGTTGTGCATGTCCATAAAAACGTAAATGACTTACTGTACAACACTAGCTTTACAGATGGCAAACCTATTCCACCCGGACATTATTTAGCCAATTCATACGGATTAACCTATAATACAGACAGCAGAAAAAAACTTTTCTTCAAAACTGATTTTGAAGCAGGACAATTTTTTAATGGTAACATTTTTAGATATGAGCTAAGCGCAAACTTTCGTATTCAACCATGGGCGAATTTTACCATGAGTCTCCAACAGGCTCAATTAAAATTCCCAGGTGCATATGGAAAAAATAATTTATTCCTGATTGCCCCAAGAATTGAAATAAATTTTACTAATAATTTATTCTGGACCACCTTCCTACAATACAACAACCAGAGAAACAATTTCAATATCAATAGCAGACTGCAATGGCGTTATAAGCCTATGAGCGATATTTTCTTGGTATACAGTGATAACTATTTCACAGATCCATTCATGAAAAACAAAAATAGAGCGTTGGTCTTTAAAATGAATTATTGGCTCAATCTTTAGACCAAAACCCCTTAATCTAAGACAGATTTTATTCTTTGATTTTTTACTATCTTCATTGACATAGAAATCAACGATTATGTCAACCAACAGAAGATCATTTATCAGAAATGTAGCGATGGGTTCAGGTGCTATCGCTGTAGCCTTCCCAAATTCAACAGAAGCTAGCACAAAACAAATTGCGCCTGCAACTTTTAACATGTGCGGTTATGCTGCACCTAAACTCAATAAGGTAAGAGTTGCTGTTGTTGGACTTGGCATGAGGGGTCCGGGTGCGGTTGACCGGCTAAGTTATATTGAAGGAGTTGAAATCACGGCATTGTGCGATAAATACAGCGATAGAGTTGATAAGGCACAACAAATACTAACCAAAAAAGGATTACCAAAAGCTAAATCCTACTCAGGTGAGGAAGGATGGAAAGCAGTTTGTGAATCTAAGGATGTTGATCTGGTTTATGTAACCACTCCATGGCATTTACATACCCCAATATCAGTTTACGCCATGAAAAATGGCAAACATGCAGCATCTGAAGTACCAGCTGCAAAAACAATTGATGAATGTTGGGAACTAGTAGAGACTTCAGAGAAAACAAAGCAGCACATGATGATGCTAGAAAACTGCTGCTACGACTTCTTTGAATTACTGACACTGAATATGATTAGAAACGGCCTATTTGGAGAAATTGTACATGCGGAAGGTGCTTATATTCACGATTTGAGTAAAGATTATTTATTCAACAAGAATGGTTATGCAGACATGTGGAGGCTGAAGGAGAACATACAGAACAATGGTAGTCTATATCCTACACATGGACTTGGCCCAATTGCGCAAAGTATGAATATCAACAGAGGTGATAAGTTTGATCATCTTGTAAGCATGAGTACAAATGATTTTTCACTTGGAAATATGGCCAATGAATTAGCTGCCCAAGATGATTTCTTCAAGCCTTATGCGGGCAAAACATATAGAGGTAATATGAATACTACCTTGATAAGGACAGACCTTGGTAAAACATTGATGGTGCAGCACGACGTATCTACCCCTCGCCCTTATTCAAGAATTCATTTGGTAAGTGGCACAAAGGGGATTGCTCAAAAATGGCCTGGCCCAGAGAGAATTGCATTTGGCCATGGATGGATGAAGCAGGATGAACTAAATAAACTCAGGGAGCAATACACACCTCCTATTGTGAAACATATAGGTGAGATTGCTAAAAATGTAGGTGGACATGGCGGAATGGATTTCATCATGGATTGGAGATTAATCGACTGTTTGAGAAACGGATTACCATTAGATCAGGATGTTTATGATGCTGCTTCATGGAGTTGTGTTTTCCCGTTGAGTGGAGCATCAGTTGCCAATAAATCAAAATCAATTGATGTACCTGATTTTACAAGAGGTGCTTGGAAGAAAAACAAACCTCACGATATGACCTTGAATGGCGGAGGCACAACAGGTGTTCGACCAGTCTTAAAATCTGGGGAATAACTAATCTAATTAAATCAATTTAACTAAATAAAAAAATCCGGGCGTAAACCCGGATTTTTTTATGCTAAGATGTGTAGTCTTTATTTAAGCACTACTGTTGGCAATTCTTTTTCTCTTACTAATTTATTGAAGGCTTTCAATCCACTATCTAATAATGCTTTCAATTTCGACATTTCAACATCAACTTGAGCTGCTAATTCTGCATAAACATCTCTGGCTTGTTTGCTAGGCGCCATATTTCCACTGCTAACCATATCATACACACCACCTAATTTATCATCCAAGCGAATAGGATAATTCAATACATCCTGTCCACTCTTAGCTTTTGTCTGATGCAGCTTTTCTTCAATTGTTGTTAGCTCTTTGCTGAGGCTATCAGACAATTGCTTTATTTCTTTTGGACAATCTTTACCCTGCTTAGATACAAAGTCCTTCATTTGAGTTCTTGCACTTCTTATGTCTTTGATACCTTTCATAGTCTCATTGAATTTTCCTTGAATCTGTAACAGGAATTCCAACTGAGCCTCGTAATCAGCTTGTGAACATACATAATTAGGATCAGCAAGCAAACTAAATGGTACTTCAACAGAATCGTTGTCCACTCGAACCATTGCAGTATAATTACCAGGAATTGCTGTGATGTTACCTGGCACTCCATTCCAAAGAATCAGATCATCAATTTTTTCAGCACCTGGATATTGCATATCCCAAACAAATTGGTTGTTTCCTTTAGCAATTTTTATTGGCTTCGCTTTATCTTCAGTGGTAGTCCTGCTGATCAGTTTTTTGTTTTTATCATATACAGCTACAGACGCAGTACTTGAATCTGTAACATTTGCTGCATGAAAATTAATTACAGCTCCTTTAGCAGGATTTGCTGCAGCATTTGCTGGTGTACCTGCCATTGCTCCCCAACGGCTAACAACTGGAGGAATGCGGTATGCAGGGTTTGCTGCATAGGCATGTAAATTTTTTGATTTAACTGCTGGATCCATCTGTTGTACCAATGATAAATCATCGATAACCCATAAAGCACGTCCTTGAGTAGCAACTACCAAATCATTGTTTTTGATTGTCAAATCAGTAATTGGTACCACAGGAAGATTCAATTGGAATGATTGCCATGATGCACCATCATTATAGCTGATGTACATGCCAAATTCTGTACCTGCATAAAGCAATCCAGGTCTTTTATGATCTGCCCTAGCAACTCTCGTGAAATGCATTGGATCAATACCGGTTGTAATCAACTTCCAAGTTTGACCATAATCTTCAGTCTTGTATATATAGGGCGTATAATCATCCAATTTATACCTAGTACCAGTTATGTAAGCTGCACCTTTTTTAAATGGATCAACATCAATGGCATTCCACATCATCCATTTGGGAGCATCCTTCGGAGTAACGTTTGCCCAGTTGGCGCCGCCATCACGTGTGATAAACATCAACCCATCATCACTTCCAGACCAAATCAAATCTTTTTCAAGACTACTTTCAGTTGCGGTAAAAATTGTACAATAGTATTCTACTGAGGTATTGTCTTTTGTAATTGGACCGCCACTAGATACCTGCTTCGACTTATCGTTAGTAGTAAGATCTGGAGAAATTTGTTTCCAGCTTGCTCCTTCATTTTCTGTTACAAACAAAGCATTACCTGCTGCATACAAACGCTTTGGATTATGCGGAGAGAAGAAAATGGGGAAGTTCCACTGGAACCTGTACTTCAATACATCTGCACCACCACCCATTGGGTTATCAGGCCATACAGAAATAGCTCGGTTCTCTCCAGTACGATGATCAAGTCTTGATAAATAACCACCATAGTTACCACCATAAACAATATCTGGATTTAAAGGATCAGCAACCACATATCCACTTTCAGAACCGGCAGTTACATCCCAATCCTGTTCAGTGATATATGAACCATATGTAGCCGATTTAATTCTTAATGTTGAATTATCCTGTTGTGCAGCTAACACTCTATAAGGAAATGAATTATCAGTACTTACTCTATACAACTGAGAAGTAGGCTGATTCATATAAGTACTCCAAGTTGTTGCTTCATCAAAACTAACTTGTGCACCACCATCATCAGCAACGATCATGCGCTTGCCATCAGTTGGGTCTATCCACAAATCATGGTGATCTCCATGTGGGGTTCTGAGGGATTGGAAAGTTTTACCACCATCACGACTTTTCATGAAATTAACGTTAGGGCAATAGACCAGATTTTCATTCTTAGGGTCTACAAAAACCTTGGTATAATACCAAGCACGCTGACGAATATTGTTATCATTGCTTTGCAATGTCCAACTCTGACCGCCATCAGCACTCATGTATAGTCCGCCATTTGCATTTTCAATAATGGCATATATTTTTTCTGTATTAGACGGAGCTACAGCTACACCAACAATTCCCCAAGTCCCTTTAGGCAAGCCTTTGGTAGAACTGATGTTGGTCCAAGTTTCACCTCCATCCGTACTTTTCCATAAACCACTACCCTCGCCACCACTTTCCAAACTGTATGGCGTTCTAATGAGTCTCCATGTACCCGCATATAAAACAGATGGATTACCTGGCTCCATCACTAGATCACTGCAACCTGTTTGCTCGTTAACATATAAAACTTTTTTCCATGTCTTACCTCCGTCAGTCGACTTAAAGATTCCTCTCTCTTGATTAGGTCCGAATAAATGACCCATTACACCAACCCAAAGGGTATTTGCATCATCTGGGTGGATAATAATATTGGTAATATGCCTGCCATCTTTCAAACCAATATTCTTCCAAGTTTTACCAGCATCCTCTGACTTCCACATTCCACCTAAACCTTCAGAAACGTTACCACGCATAGTATTCTCACCTTCACCTACATAAATTATATTCTCATTTGAAGGAGCCACTTCTACTGCACCAATTGAACTCCCAAAATATTTATCAGTAATGTTTTTCCAATTGTTACCTGCATCTGTTGTCTTCCACACACCACCTCCAGTTGCACCAAAATAGAAGGTATTCTTAGACTTGTAACTTCCAGTTACAGCGCCACTTCTACCACCACGGAATGGTCCGAGCAAACGATAATTTACATTTTTTAGCAATGATGCATCATATGCATTTGAAGCAGCAACAGCTTTTGGTTCTGCGACTTTTTTCTTCTGTGCTTGTACTAGGAAAAACGAGCAAAGCGACAAAAAAGTAAATAGGATCCTTGTCATGTTGTAATTTTTTGAGATCCTACAAGATAAGAAAAATTACTGCTTCATTGTGATCTTGGGTGGGGTGGATTTGGGTATAATTAAGGAAGGGCTTATTTCAGGCATAGCTGACTTGATCTGCTTGATATTGAATAAGTTAGTATCGATAAACCTCCAATTTTTACCCCCATCTTCTGAAATAGCAATCAGGCTAGTAGACAACTCAATATCAGCGATAAAAGAAGTTAATGTCATCGTCTGTGGAATTACAGATTGAAGAATTTTCTTGTGATTGACCACTTCTCCAGGATTACCAAAACTGATTTTTGAAACTCTTCCACCCAATTGTTCAAACACATTCAAAGCAGAATCAGAGATCATCCTCAACTGCTCTTCACCCCCAGCCAATTCTATCATCACTGGATGCATATAACCAATGAACTTTTGGCTATTTTTCTGGGCCAATGCGTTACCCATTTCCATTGCGGCAGTTTTTATAGAAGATGTATGTTGACCTCTAACTGTAATAGAGATTAAAAGTAATGAGCACATTAAACTATGCATGAAAAATTTCATCAGAGATCACGTTTTTTAAAGATGTAAAAAGAAAGTAACCACGTTAAAACTACAAATACAATTGAATATGCGATATGCTTATCTACCGCTGCTAAAGCTGATTTATAATCAGCCTCATTTAATCTCCCTATAAATGGTGGAACAGGTATAAGTCGGTCAGAAATTTCAAGTGGTAAGAATTGACCATAGTCTACACCACCAAATTTTTGAATTTTAAACTTAAAAAAAGCTCCTGCCATACTCTCAACAATCATTCCATAGAAAATAAAGAGTCCATATGCAATGAAAGCCTTACGCACCAATAATCCCAATAAAAAGGCGAAAGATAACTGAGTAAATATTTGAAGAAAAAACAATCCAATATATTTTCCTTTTGTAAACATCTCAACTTTTGTAAGATCGGTTGTTGCAATAAATCCTATTGCTGTTGCAACAAAAAAGAAAAATAGCGTGACCAATAAAGCAACTAAAACTACACTGATGAACTTACCCCAAATAAAAGTGTTCTTTTGCCAACCATCGATAATATTTTGTCGATGTGTTCTGAACTGATATTCATTGGTGATAAGCATAATCACAACAATGGCAGGAATAAACGTAAAAAAAGAACTTAGATAGGCTGTAGTGTGATATACTTCAGGAAAATGAAAAGGGTTTCCCAAAAGCATTTTCAACAATTGCCCACTTTGGTTTTTAGGTTTTGTAGACTCATCATAACCAAAATAGACAATAGCATTGATGCCAGGATAAGAGACAGCTGTAGCTAGTAATAATAACCAAAAAGAGAGGTAATTTTTCAGTTTCAGCCATTCGGTCTTGATGATATTTTGAAACGTTGCCATGTGATTCAGTTAAATTAATTCGTAAGCTCAAAAAATTTCTCCTCCAACCTCTTTTTCTTGACTGTTAAGTGAGTCAGCACTAGATGATGTTCAAAGCAATGCTTGTTGATGATTTCAGCATTGAGGCTTTGGTCTTTAATAAAACACTCAACACCTTCATTTGTAGCTGCAAGGCGACTGACTCCTGGTAATTGATTGAGTAACTCAATCAACCTTTCTTGATCAACCGCATTTACCAGATAGCAATCTTCATCGGCAAGTACTGAAGCAACAGTGCCTGATGCAATTAACTTACCATACTTTAGAATGGCAACATGATCACAGATTTTTTCAACTTCATCAAGTAGATGACTAGCCATAATAATTGTATGTCCAGCCTCAGCAAGAGATTTTATCAATTCTCTTATCTCTGCAATTCCAACTGGATCTAGTCCGTTTGTAGGCTCATCTAACAACAACACTTCTGGACTTCCCAATAAAGATGCAGCAATCGCAAGACGTTGTTTCATACCTAAACTATAGGTACTGAACTTAGAGTTTCGTCTTTCGTATAACTTAACAGTCTGTAATACTTGTTCAATAGCATCATCATTTCCACGCTGACTAATAGACTGTGTTATACGAAGATTTTGAACAGCAGAGAGATAATGGTAAAAATTGGGCGTCTCTAGCAAAGATCCAATTCTCTTTCTTTGTACCATTGTAGATGGCTCACCAAACCAGGAAAAACTTCCTGCATCTGGTCCGAGTATATCTAATATGATACTGAGTAAGGTAGTTTTACCACTTCCATTTGGACCTAAGAGACCAAATACAGAACCTCGGGGAACATCAAAAGACACATTGTCAAGTGCCTTAATCTTTCCAAAAGATTTGGATAAATTATGTATCTGTAGAACAGACATAGCAGATTTTTTTACAAGGTAAATCTATTTTAATAAAGTGATTTACCGCTCATAGAAACTGCTATAATGCAATTTTTGATTAGTTTCTGATTGGTCTTCCGCTCTTTAATACAGATTGAATTCTTTCTAAGGTTTTCTTTTCTCCACACAAACTCAAAAATGCTTCACGTTCTAGATCCAATAAATATTGTTCAGAAACCAAGGTAGGTTCACTCAAATCACCACCACACATTACATAGGCCAATTTTTTAGCAACAAATGCATCATGCTCAGTTGCATAACCTCCTTCTTTCATTACATGGATACCGGCTAACAAAGCTCCTAAACCAGTACGCCCCAATACTTTGATGTCTGTACGTTGTTGAGGCATTACATATCCACTATTGTATAATTCGATTACTGAGCGCTTTGCTTCACTAATTCTTCTGCTCTGGTTCATGATAATTTCATCTTGACCTTTCCTTAAGACTCCGATTTGAAATCCTTCAGCGGCAGAAGTCGCTACCTTGGCAGTCGCGATATTGATAAACCTATTTTTCAGCGTTATGGTTTCAGGTTCATCTTCATGCATCTCATCAGCTGCACGCAATACAAATTCTTTTGTACCACCACCACCAGGTATAACACCAATTCCTAATTCAACTAAGCCAATATAGGTCTCTGCTGCTGCACAAACTTTATCGGAATGCAAACTTAATTCACAAGCACCCCCTAATGATAATGAATGTGGTGCAACCACTACAGGGATACTAGAATACCTTGCCCTCATCATGGTATTTTGGAACATCCTGATGGCCATGTCCATCTCATCATACTCTTGTTCTATGGCCAACATAAAGATCATGCCCACATTGGCACCAGCAGAGAAATTATTTCCTTCATTGGCAATGACAAGTCCCTTATATTTTTCTTCTGCAAGAGAAATACTTTTCTGAATTCCTTCAAGCACTTCGCCTCCAATACTTCCCATTTTTGTATACCACTCCAACCCCAAAACATCATCACCTAAATGATAGGTTCTGCATGCAGAATTCTTCCAAAGGGTTTGTCCCTCAAAATGCTTCATTACGATGAATGCATTTTCTTGTCCGGGTGCATACACCGACTCTAATGACTTTGTAATTGGAGAATACACCAATCGCTTACCGTCTTTCACAGTAAAGAAAGTGGAGTGACCTGCTGCTAACATTTCATCAACCCAGGTAGCAACAGAATGACCATTCTTCTTCATTTCATTTACACATTTCTCTACTCCCAAGAGATCCCATGATTCAAAGGCGCCAATCTCCCATCCAAATCCTGTCATCATTGCATTATCAATACTGTGCAATGAATCGGAAATTTCAGGTACTCTGTTTGAAATATAAGAGAATAGATTGTAATGAAACAACCTGTAGAACTCCCCTGCCTTATCAGGAGAATTAAACAACATCTTTAATCGCGTATGTAAATCATCAATAGGTTTAGCAGCTTCTAATGCGGCAAATTTTGGTTTTTTTCTTGGACCATATTCCATGGTAGCCAGATCAAGTGTAAGTATTTCTTTTTCACCAGCCGCATTCTTTGTCTTCTTAAAAAATCCTTGTCCGGTTTTATCACCTAGCCACTTATTTTCAGAAAGCTTGTTTAGCCAATCTGGAATTTTGAATTGATCACGCGCTTCGTCATTCGGGCAATTATCATACAATCCTTTGGCCACATGAATCATGGTATCAATACCTACAACATCTGCTGTGCGGAAAGTAGCAGACTTGGGGCGGCCAATAATGGGTCCAGTCAGAGCATCAACTTCATCAATGGTAAAACCCATTTTCTCTTTTACACCCAACAAAGACATGATACCGAAGATGCCAATTCGATTTGCAATAAAACCTGGAGTATCCTTACAGAGAACAGTCGTTTTACCCAAATACAAATCACCATACTGGATCAGAAAATCAATCACCCATTTTTCAGTATGAGCTGTAGGAATGATTTCGAGCAGACGAAGATATCTTGGAGGGTTAAAGAAGTGTGCCCCACAAAAATGTTTCTGAAAATCAGCAGATCTTCCTTCTGCCATCATATGAATGGGGATACCAGAAGTATTAGAAGTGATAAGCGTTCCAGGCTTTCTATACTGTTCTACTTTTTCAAATAGCTTTTGTTTGATATCCAATCGTTCAACAACCACTTCTACAATCCAATCACAAGAAGCTATTTGAGGTAAATCATCATCAAAATTTCCTGTCGTAATTTTTTTTACAACATCCTTTGTATAAACTGGTGAAGGATTTGATTTGATTGCATTTTGTAATGCAGTATTGACCAGCTTATTTTTTTCAGCTTTTTTTGCATCAGCAGATGCATCAGGTGATACAATATCCAATAATAAAACAGGAATACCAATGCCTGCAAAGTGACAAGCAATTCGAGATCCCATTACACCACTTCCTAATACAGCAACTTTTTTGATATGAGGTTTCATAAGCATGCAACTTTATCTGATGTAAGTTACATAAGCTTCCGGAAAAAATCATGAAACCTTAGAGCCTCCGAGAATTAAATTTTCAGGCTGAACAAAATGAAGTTTTCCTTGTTCATCTTCAGCCATTAGTATCATTCCATTGCTATCAATTCCTCTCATTTTTCTTGGAGCAAGATTGGCCACAACCACAACTTGTTTTCCCACAATAGCTTCAGGCTCAAAATGCATAGCGATACCAGAAAGTATTGTTCGTTTTTCAAAACCCAGGTCAACCTCTAATTGCAACAATTTATCAGCTTTAGGAACTTTTTGAGCAGATAAAATAATCCCTGTCCTTAAATCAATTTTTGCAAAATCATCAAACTGAATCTCAGCTTTAAGTGGCTCTGATACTTTTTCTTCCATTTTTTCATTTTTTTGATCAGATGATGCAACCAATCCAGCTTTTAGTTTTTCCAATTGAGTTTGAATTTCCTCATCCTCTATTTTTCTGAACAACAATTGCGGCTCCCTCAATGAATAGCCTACACTGAGTAATTTTAGACTGCCAGCATTCTCCCAATCCAACATTTTATCTACCACTTTCATCATGTAGCACATTTTCTTGGCGGTAGAGGGCAAGAATGGATTGATTAAAATAGCAAGGTTGGCAGTCAACTGTAAACAGTTAAACATACAATTATCAATCAATGCCTGTTGTTCAGGATTTGATTCTAATTGTTTTGCAAGAATCCAAGGTTCTTTCTCTTGCATGTAGCGATTACCTTTTCTTGCCAGATCAATCACTGCAAATAAAGCCTCGCGAAACTTATATCCTTCAAGTGCTTCCTCAACAATTGTTTTTGCACGTTTGATGTCTTCTTGGATTTGCAGGTCTTTTTCATCAGCAACCTCATTGTGATAAGCAGGCACTTTTCCCTTACACAACTTATGCATAAGCACGAAAGTTCTGTTTACATAGTTACCAAATATGGAAACCAGCTCACTGTTTACTGCATCTTGAAATCCTTTCCAAGTAAATTCACTATCCTTCGACTCAGGTGCAATTTGCGTGAGATAATAACGAAGCATATCAACACATTGATCTCCCCCATTTTCTTTTTTCACAAAGTCTTGAATAAAGTCACGCATTTCGAGTTTCCAGTTTCTACTGGTACTCATTTTATCACCTTCCAAATTCAAGAATTCATTAGCGGGAACATTTGCAGGCAAAATATTACCATGCAGTTTTAGCATCACTGGAAAAATGATACAATGAAACACGATGTTATCCTTACCAATAAAATGTACTAGTTGTGTATCTTGGTCATACCAATATGGCTTCCAATCTTTGTTATTATCTAAGGCCCACTGACGGGTTGCAGAAATATAGCCAATTGGGGCATCGAACCAAACGTACAATACTTTTCCAGCAGCATCTTTAAGAGGCACTTTAACACCCCAGTCAAGGTCACGTGTAACGGCTCTCGACTGCAAACCACCATCAATCCAACTTTTACAT
>JBEBDP010000081.1:0-5130 GCA_041156925.1 Bacteroidota bacterium
CAAATGATTTATGACGGAGGCTATAGTAAAGCACAGCAGGGAATAGCATCTGTAAATGCTGATATTGAGGAGGCTAAAATTGAAGTTGAGCTTCATCGATTAAAGGAACGTATCCAACAATTGTACTTAGGGACACTTTATCTAGATGAGTTAATACATCAGCTTACTTTCGTTAAGAATGATCTTGAGCAAGGCATAAAAAAAATGAATGCACAATTAGATGGCGGCGTAGTTTATCGTTCCTCAGTTGATGTGTTGAAAGCAGAAATTTTAAAAACAGAACAAAGGGAAATTGAAATCCAGACTTCAAGGGCCTCCTATATAGGCGCATTAGCCATTCTTACCGACACCATTTTAAACAACAACGTTTTCCTTGAGAAGCCTGTATATCCCACTGGGATAGAAGTGGGATTAATTGGACTTCAGTCCACATTATTCAATTCTCAAAAAAATATGGTTGATAAACAAGCAGATTTAGTAAAGGCAACAAAAAACCCCAAAGCAAATTTGTTTGCACAGGGTGGGTATGGAAGACCTGGTTTAAATATGCTGAAAAACGAATTTGATTTATACGGAATAGGTGGTATAAGATTGAATTGGAGTTTATCAAATTTTTATACCAATAATAATGAGCGAAAATTACTAGCAATAGCAAAACAAAATATTTTATTACAAGAAGAGACTTTTACTAAAAACACAAATGTACAAGCAGATCAGTTTGAGAAAGAGATTGTAAAATTGAAAGCACTTATTGAAAAAGATGAAACAATAGTTGGACTTAGAAAGGCCATCAAAGAGGCTGCTACAGCACAACTTGAAGCAGGAGTAATTACATCTAATGATTTTTTACGTGAAGTGAACGCAGAAGATGCAGCGCGTCAAACTTTAAAAGCCCATGAGATTCAACTGTTACAAGCAGAATTACAATTGAATATGCTTATTGGTAAACAAACTAAAAAATAAACTACATGATAAACTTTAGAACAGCAATAATCACTTTTGCTATTTTCCAACTTGTTGCTTGTGGAAACAAGAATAATCAATTTGATGCACAAGGTAGTTTTGAGGCTGAAGAGATTATGGTTTCACCAGAAGTTAATGGAAGAATTGTTGCTTTTGATATTGAAGAAGGTGATACGCTAACTGCACAACAGGTTGTTGGAAAAATTGATGACACCAATTTGAATCTTCAGAAAGAACAGGTTGAGGCATCAATTGATGCCTTGTCACAAAAGACTACTGATGTTAAGCCTCAAGTAGACTACTTAAATGAACAGCTAGCGCTTCAGTCGGTACAATTGAAAAATTTACAAAAAGAATTGACAAGGGCTGAAGGCTTATTTAAAAAAGACGCAGCAACTGCTAAGCAGGTTGATGATCTTCGTTATCAAGTAGAAGCATTACAGAAACAAATGGATGTTACCAAAGAACAGATAAAGCTCCAACAAGCTATCAATGCAAGTCAGAATAGAGCAATTTTGAGTGAGAAAAAGCCGCTTGAAAAAAAGGCATCCCAGATAGAAGACCTTGTAGGTCGTTCTTCTATCATCAATCCAATCAATGGTACAATTATTACCAGGTATGCTGAGGTGGGTGAGGTAGCAGTGCTTGGGAAAGCCTTGTATAAAATAGCAGATTTATCTACACTTACTTTAAGAGCCTACGTAACTGGTGATCAGTTGTCGGTTTTAAAAATTGGACAACCAGTTAAGATCTTTATTGATAATGGAGCAGATGCATATAAGGAATATGCTGGTCAGCTTACTTGGATTTCTTCCAAAGCAGAATTTACTCCTAAAACCATCCAAACAAAAGACGAAAGAGCCAATTTGGTCTATGCCATAAAAGTGAAAGTTAAGAATGATGGCTTATTAAAAATTGGCATGTATGCTGAAGTAAAATTCTAATGAAAGCGATACTTGCAAACAATATTGTAAAATCTTATCCACTTGGTAAAAAGACAAAAGTGGAAGCCTTGAAAGGCATTTCATTTGAAGTGAATTCAGGTGAGATGTTTGGTTTGATTGGTCCTGATGGAGCAGGCAAAACTTCATTGTTTCGCATCTTCACTACTTTGTTGTTACCGGATTCTGGCACAGCAACTGTATTGGGATATGACACTGTAAGTGAGTATCAAAAAATAAGAAATGAAGTAGGATATATGCCTGGAAGATTTTCTTTGTACACAGACCTTACTGTTGAAGAAAATCTGAATTTTTTTGCCAATATTTTTCATACAACGGTTAAAGAAAACTACCACCTGATTAAAGAAATTTATCAGCAAATTGAACCCTTCAAGCATGTACGTGCTGGGAAACTCTCGGGGGGTATGAAACAAAAGTTGGCTTTAAGTTGTGCTTTGATACACAAACCTAAAGTTTTATTTCTCGATGAACCCACAACTGGTGTAGATGCAGTTTCAAGAAAAGAATTTTGGGAATTATTAAAGCAGTTGAAAAGTCAGGGCATTACGATTTTGGTTTCAACACCTTATATGGATGAAGCCTCTATGTGTGATAAGGTGGGTTTGATTCAAGATGGAAGATTAATGAAAGTGAGTACACCAGAGGAATTAAAACAAACATTTGGTAGAAAATTGTTAGCGGTAAAAACAAGTAATAGAAAAATGATGATGGAACAACTTACTACCATTGAGGGCGTTGATTCTGTTTATCCGTTTGGAGAAACGCATCATGTGGTCTTAAAGCAAGGGGTTGATCAAATTGTTTTACCAGAAGGGATTGAGGCAAGAGCCATTTCACCTGATATTGAAGATTGTTTTATTCTATTAATGAGAACACATGTTGGATAAAGTAATCATAGCCGATAAGTTGACAAAAAAATTTGGTGATTTTACTGCGGTAGATCAGATTTCTTTTGAGGTTAGCCGAGGAGAAATTTTTGGTTTCCTTGGTGCCAATGGAGCAGGAAAAACAACGGCAATGCGTATGTTTTGTGGTTTGTCTATGCCTACTTCTGGAACTGCTTCAGTAGGGGGATTTGATGTATTTCGTGATAATGAAAAAATCAAAAATACGATTGGTTACATGAGTCAACGTTTTTCGTTGTACGACGACCTGACGGTGATGGAAAATATTCAGTTTTATGCCGGTATTTATGGTATGGATAGAAAAGCTATTCAGGTAAAATCAGAGCGGATTCTAAATGAATTGGAGTTAACCAAAGAGAAGAATCAACTTGTTGCTAGTCTTCCTCTGGGTTGGAAACAAAAGCTTGCTTTTTCAGTAGCTATTTTTCATGATCCTCGTATTGTTTTTTTAGATGAACCTACAGGAGGTGTTGATCCTATTACAAGAAGAGAATTTTGGAATTTGATTTATCAGGCAGCTGATGATGGTATAACGGTATTTGTCACCACCCATTATATGGATGAAGCAGAGTACTGTAACCGGGTATCAATTATGGTTGATGGACGAATTGAAGCATTGGACACTCCTGGTCAGCTTAAACATGTTCACGCAGCCCAAAGTATGGATGAAGTATTTATCAAACTAGCCCGAAAGGCAAAAAGAACAGACATTCCTTTATGAAGCAATTCTTGAATTTTATAAAAAAAGAGTTCATTCATATCATAAGGGATAAAAGAACATTCTTTATCCTGATTGGTATGCCGATGGTCCAGATTCTGATTTTTGGATTCGCATTGACCAACGAAGTGAAGAATTCAAAATTTGCAGTATTAGATTTAGCTAAAGACAATCAATCTGCAGCATTGATAAAAGAACTAGATGCCAGTAAATATTTTGATTTATCTCTTGTGCTGAATAATCAGTCTGAACTGACTGATGCATTTCGTAAAGGTAAAATCAGGATTGGCTTGGTTATTCCTGCCCAATTTTCAGCAGATATGGAAAGAACAGGTGGAGCTCAAGTGCAAGTGATTGCTGATGCAACTGATCCTAATGTGGCTAATACGCTTACGAACTATGCGAATGCCATCGTCAATGATTTTGAAAGCAAAATTAATGCACAAAGAAAACTCCCTTTTGATATTGTGACTGAAACAAGGATGTTGTATAACCCACAATTAAAGGGTGCTTATAATTTTGTACCCGGCGTAATGGCAATGGTGTTGCTATTGGTTTGTACCATGATGACTGCCTTAACCGTTGTTCGTGAAAAAGAATTGGGCACCATGGAAATCATGCTTGTCTCTCCTATTCGTCCAATCATGATCATCTTGGCAAAAGCAGTCCCTTATTTGATTCTATCCTTTTTCAACATCATCAGTATTTTATTGCTGGCTGTCTTTGTTTTAGATGTTCCTATTGTTGGCGACTTATCCCTTTTAATGGCTGAAAGCATCTTGTTCACACTTGTTGCTTTATCATTGGGGTTATTGATTTCCTCATCTACGGCATCTCAACAATCTGCGATGTTTATTTCTCTCATTGGAATGTTTCTGCCGACTGTCATGTTGAGCGGATTTATGTTTCCAATTGAAAACATGCCATTACCATTGAGAATTATATCCAACATCGTACCTGCAAAATGGTTTTTTATTATTGTTCGTTCTGTAATGATCAAGGGAGTAGGATTCAAACAAGTTTGGATGGAAACGCTCATCTTGTTGGGGATGTTTATATTTTTTATGACGATGGCCATTAAAAAATTTAAAGTAAGATTATCATGAAGATGTTGGTCATTATATTAAGAAAAGAGTTTCGTCAAATTTTACGCAACCCAGCTATCTTAAGGCTGATCTTCGTTATGCCGATACTGCAACTTATTATATTGCCCAATGCTGCTGATTATGAAATCAAAAACATCAATTTATTTATTGTTGATCATGATCATTCTAGTCTTTCACGCCGACTTACAGAAAATATCAGCGCAAGTAACTATTTTATTTTAATGGGTTATGGTAATGATCGTAAACAAGCAGTTGATGCTATTGAAAAAGATGCAGCTGATTTGATTTTAGAAATTCCTTCCAATTTTGAACGCAATTTGGTGAAAGAAGAGAAAGCAAAATTGTTGTTAGCGGTAAATGCAATAAATGGGGTAAAGGCCAATTTGGGAGGAGCCTATTTAAATTCATTAATAAGACAATTTAATGGCGACATTAGAACAGAATGGTTAGTGCCTGACCGCACGCAAAGACCATCT